>NZ_JAUBTN010000047.1:0-51978 GCF_036705055.1 Microcoleus sp. CZ3-B2
CAGTAGTCAGTAGTCAGTAGTCAGTAGTCAGTAGTCAGTAGTCAGTAGTCAGTAGTCAGTAGTCAGTAGTCAGTAGTTATTGGTTATTGGTTATTTGTTATTGGTTATTTGTTATTTGTTATTTGTTATTAGTTATTAGTTATTGGTAACAACTGACAACTGACAACTGACAACTGACAACTGGCAACTGCTTTCCGTACAACGTCATCAGGAAGAGGGAATAAGTTGTAGGGTGTGTCGCTAAGGATCGAAAACTTAATAACTTAAACACCTCCTAAAGTCCTTTCTCGTTTAAGTTGCGATATCAAAGGAGGTAGAGCCTGGTAACGAGCAAAACTTTTTACCCCACCCCAACCCTCCCCTTAGCAAGGGGAGGGAGTAAGAAATTCACAAATGATTTAGGATTGCTATATCAATCAAAGACTTATCCAATCTTCTCTATTTAGTTAGAGATCGATCGCAGGCGACGCACCCTAGGAATATTTTATAAAGGTTATTTTCACCGCCCTCCTTTAAATGAAAATACTTGCCCAAACTTAACCTCTCTGAGTTTCTTTCGCCACGATTCCATGTAGATGTAAAATACGGGCGTTAGATACAGCGTCAAAACTTGCGAAAATAACAGTCCGCCGACAACTGCAATACCTAACGGGCGGCGAGATTCTGAACCTGCACCAACTCCCAACGCAATTGGTAATGTGCCCATTAATGCCGCCATTGTAGTCATCATAATTGGTCGGAAACGCACTAAGCAGGCTTGATAGATTGCTTCGGCCGGTTTTTTGCCATCTATGCGCTGGGCTTCGATCGCAAAATCGACCATCATAATCCCATTTTTCTTGACAATTCCTACCAGCAAGATGATGCCGATGAACGAATAAACGTTGAGTTCGACTCCAAACAACATTAGTGTTAATAATGCTCCAAATCCCGCCGAAGGTAATCCCGACAAAATTGTAATCGGATGGATGAAATCTTCGTACAAAATGCCGAGGATTAAATAGATGACCAAAATTGCGATCGCCAACAACATCCCCAAACTAGGTAGCGAACTCTGAAATACTTGACTCGCGCCCTTATAATTGGTGGAAATGCTCTCAGGAATCAGCGATTTGATGATTTGGTCGATCGCGCTATTTGCATTTCCCAGCGCCACCCCAGGCGCGAGGTTGTAGGAAATTGTCGCAGCATTCATCCTACCGACGTGGTTGACAATTAACGGTGCAACTCCTAGAGAAATTTTGGCAACCGTTGCTAGCGGCACCTGGGTTTCACCCCCAGAAGCATCGCTAGAATTACCCGCTGTACTGATGTAAAGCTGCATCAAAGCATTCGGATCTTTTTGATACTTTGGTTCTAGTTCCAAAATAACTTGATACTCGTTACTCGCACCGTAAATCGTCGAAACTTGGTAAGCGCCGTAGGCATTTCTCAGGGTGTTTTCGATTTGACTAGCCGTAATTCCTAATGCTGAGGCTTTGTCGCGATCGATATCAATTTTGATTTGAGCAGTCATCTGCAAATCGCTGTTAACATCCTGAATTTCCGGCATTGCTTTCATTTTTTCAATTAGTTGCGGTACGTATTTACGCAGCGGTAAAACATCCGAACTTTGCAGCGCCAGTTGGTACAATCCCGTGCTTTGTTGAGTGCCCAGCGGGATTGCTGGAGGATTTTGCAGGAAGACTTGAATGCCTGGAATTTCGGCTAATTGCGATCGCAAACTCTGCACAATTTCGTCGGCACCCATCTGCCGCTGCGAGATCGGTTTGAGGCGCACAAACAAGCTGCCGGAATTCCCCGCAACCGCAGCCCCGCCGCCATTGGCGCTCGAACCGGCCCCGATATTCGAGTTGACTGCTTCCACGTTTGGATCTTGGCGAATCGCACTGACAACCGCTTGCTGGTGGCGAGATAATTCATCAAAAGAGGCATCTTGGGCGGCTTGGGTAATTCCGGTAATTTGTCCCGTATCTTGGCTGGGAATAAAGCCTTTGGGAACTACAATAAATAATCCAACTGTAACGAACACCATTGCTAATGATAAAATCATCGTGGTGCGGTGATATTTTAAGGCTATTTTGAGACTCCAATCGTACAGGCTTAAAATTCGATCGAATACGTACTCAGAAGCTCGATAAAGCCGGCTTTGATTTTCGTGATTTACCGGGCGCAAAAAACGGCTGCACAACATCGGTGTCAAAGTCAAAGAAACAAAGCCGGAGACTAAAATAGAAACCGCAATTGTGACGGCAAATTCATGAAACAAGCGCCCCAACAACTCGCTCATAAATAACATCGGAATAAACACCGCCACCAAGGAAAGCGTCATCGATAAAATCGTAAAACCGATTTCGCTAGAGCCGTTTAGCGCGGCTTCTCGCGGGCTTTCTCCGGCTTCGATGTGGCGGACGATGTTTTCGAGCATGACGATCGCATCATCGACTACAAAGCCCACAGATAGCGTCAGGGCCATCATTGACAAGTTGTCGAGGGAGTAGTCGAACAAGTGCATGATACCGAAGGTGCCGATCAGCGATACCGGTAGCGCTAAACTGGGAATGACTGTGGCAGAAAGATTGCGTAAAAATACGAAAATTACTAAGATGACAAGGGCGATCGTCAAAACGAGGGTAAACCGCACATCATCCACCGACTCGCGAATCGATTGAGACGCATCGTACATCACCCCAACCGCGATCGAACTTGGAATCTGAGTTCTCAAATTGGGTAGCAATTTTTGAATCGTATCTACTACTTCTACGGTATTCGTGCCCGGCTGTCTCTGAATCGTGAGGATAATTGCGCGATCGTTATTGTACCAACTAGCAAGTTGAGTATTTTCTACACTGTCAACCACTCGCCCTAATTGTTCGAGATAAACAGGCTGTCCGTTTTTATATGTCACAATTAAACGGCGGAATGCAGCAGCATCTTTCAGTTGTCCGTTAGTTTGCACAGCAAAGTTTTTATGACTTCCCGAAAGGCTTCCTGTAGGTAAATTAACATTGCCTTGTTGGATAGCAGTTTGCACTTTGTCGATGCCAATTTGCCGCGCTGCTAATTGTTGCGGATCGAGTTGAATTCGGGCGGCGTATTTTTGGGAACCGTAAATCTGAACTTGCGCCACACCGTTGATTGTCGAAAGCTTTTGCGCGAGATAACTTTGCGCGTAGCTATCAACTTCAGAAAGCGGTAAAGTTGGGGACGTGAGATAAAGGTAAAGAATTGGCCCGTCGGCGGGATTGACTTTGCTGTAAGTCGGCGGATTTGGCAAATCGTTAGGCATTTGGCCCGAGGCTGAAGAAATTGCCGATTCGACATCTTGCGCCGCATCATCAATATTATGACTGAGATTGAATTGCAGGGTAATTTGAGTTTTGCCGCTGGTACTGGTAGAAGTCAGCGTATCGAGTCCAGCAATACTCGAAAATTGCTTTTCTAGGGGGCGCGCTACCGATGCGGCCATCGTTTCCGGGCTAGCACCGGGGCGGGAAGCGCTAACTTGAATTGTGGGATAATCGACGTTGGGCAAATCGCTAATCGGTAGCAAGCGATAACTCATCCAACCAAAAATTATAATTGCCGCCATCACCAATGTGGTCATAATTGGACGGCGAATAAATGGTTCTGAGAGATTCATTGGTTATATCAATTTCGGTTTTACTGAAATGACTGATGACTGTTGACTGTTGACTGTTGACTGTTAGTTGTTATTTGTTATTTGTTAGTTGTTATTTGTTAGTTGTTAGTTGTTATTTGTTAGTTGTTATTGGGAATTGAGAATTGGAAATCGGGAATTCGTAGCCAGTAACCAATAACCAATAACCAATAACCAATAACCAATAACCAATAACCAATAACTAATAACTAATAACCCATTTCCAACAACTAACAACTAATGACTAATGACTAATGACTAATGACTAACAACTAATGACTAATGACTAACAACTAATGACTAATGACTAATGACTAATGACTAATGACTAATGACTGATGACTGTTGACTTTGCGAACGAAACGAAGTGAAGCACTTGCAGGAGTTTGAGATTACTTTTGTCTGCCAAATAACTTTCGACAATCCAAATATAAAATCGATCGCCCTAGGGATTTTTGGGGGATTTCCATGACTTATTTCCCGATGAATTGGAATCGCTGCCAGATTTTGCACCAGTTTCTTTGGCTTTAGATGTGTCTGAATTATTATTGCCTTTACTGCTATCTGAATTATCTTTAGCATCCTCTGCATCTTTAATCCGAATCTTGCTACCATCAACCAGATTAGCTTGTCCGTCGGTGACAACATCATCACCAGCATCTACACCTTTTTTGATGACACTTAATCCGCCGATCGTATTTCCGACAACTACAGGCACATTGTCTACTGTATCGTCGTCTTGGGCGACAAATACAAACTGTCCGTTCGGCCCGGTTTGTACTGCTTGGGAGGGAACTACAATTGCATTTGGCTGTTGAGATAATGTTAAGGTAGTATTGACAAATTGACCGGGAAATAGTTTCCCATCGGCGTTATTGAAATCGCCAATCAGTTGAATAGAGCCTGTGGAATTATCAACCGTGTTGTTGACAAATGACAAGGTTCCTGATATTGGGCGATTGTTGCCGGCAAAGGTGACATCAACTTTTAGCTTGCCGTTGTCTACGTATTTTTGGATGTCTGAAAGGTTGGATTCGGGAACAGAAAAGGCAACTTGAATAGGATTGATTTTCGAGATTGTGACTAAGGGTTTGTCTGTGCTCGGTTGCACTACATTGCCTTCTGTGACTAGGATATTGCCGGCGCGTCCGTCGATCGGTGCAAACACTTTAGTATAGGATGATTGCACTTGAGCGTTTTGCAAACTACCGCCGTCGGCGCTGACACTAGCTTGAGCACCCTCGATCGCCGATCGATCGCCATCAACAACAGCCCGAGCATTGTCAATCCCCACTAAATCGCTCTTCACCGCCGTCTGAGCGTTCTCAATTCCCACCAAATCGCTCTTCACCGCAGTTTCAGCATTTGCGATCGCCACGGAGTCACCTTTGACGACAGACTCCGCATTTGTGATGCCAATGCGATCGCTCTTTACCGCCGTTTCTGCATTGGCGATCGCCTGTTTGTCAAGCTCCACCGTTGCCGCCGCAGCTCGACTGCTAGTAGCGTATTGTTGCGCCTGATCTTGACTAATTACTCCTTGTTTGTAGAGTTCTGCGTAACGTTGACTTTGGGCTTCGGCATACTCGGCTTGCGCTCGATCTTTGCTCAAAGTTGCCATCGCCTGCTTAACCGCACCTAAGTCTTTTTCCAACGTCATTTTCGCCTGTTCAACAACTCCCTTATCTTTCGCCAGAGTCATTTTCGCTTGTTCGACAACACCCAAATCTTTTTGCAGAGTCGCCCTAGCTTGTTCGACAATTCCTCTATCTTTATCCAAAGTCGCCCTAGCTTGTTCGACAATTCCTTGATCTTTAGCAAGATTAGCCGTCGCTTGTTGCACCTGGGCCCGGTCTTTTGCTACGATACCCTGAGCTTGTTGGATCGAAGCATTTTGAGAGCGATCGTCGATCGAGAAAAGCAACTGTCCTTTCTTAACTTCTTGCCCTTTCTTAAAATAAACTCCCGTCACCCGCCCGCTAGCCTGTGCTGTCACCGAAACAGTAGCACCAGATTGCACAGTACCGATCGCCTGTAACTGAATCGGCACAGTTTTTTTAGTCGCCGTCGCCACCAGAACCGGAGTTATTTGCATTTTACCACCGCGACGGCTCGCTTTTTCCGGTTTAGGGGCGATCGCCCGTTGCCAAACCAAAAATCCCAAACCACCAAGCAACAACAACCCCAGCAAAAACATCGCAATTCGCCCTTTTGCCAGCACCTTTTGAGGCTTCGGTTCTTTTGCTAAAATATTATTTGTAGGCTCGCTTTCCGGCAAACTCGGAGATTCCAGAGCCACTTCAGGAACAGTGTCATTCGGAATTTTATCAACAATTTCAAAATTCTGCGTCGGTTGCTCGTTCAGCTTCAAATGTTCATCAGAAACTTTAGGGCGAGTGCCATTTCGACTGTCACTAATAATTTCTTCTATCATCACAAACCTCTTAACAATAGCCCTCATCTCATGTCTCGTAGACGAGCGCAAAAAAACGGTTAGTAGTGCGGACTTCAGTACACTCTTGAAGTTCGTAGTGCGCTCAATCCACCGGACATAACATCACTTTTCATAGCAATTATTAGATTTTCAGTAGAATTCCCTTTGCTATCTTGAATTTATCTCCGTAAATCGGTGTTAATCTGCCTCGATAGGCGGTTAACTTATTACTCAAACATTGATGAAATTCAAGTTTATTATAGGGTGCGTCAGACCCAAAAGTTAGCAATTGCTGAAAACATTAAACCCCTGACACACCATACAAAGACTGAAAACAAACAAAACTTGTTCTTAGATCGTTTACTTAGCTTTAGCTCCAGACTGCCCATTTTGCGCGCGAGGATAAGCAGCCTTGAGAATCCCCTTAACTTGGGTTTTTTGCTCAGCACTGAGGTTTAGCTCGTTAAGAGCTTTCCGCATTTTTTCGCCTCCCTTGATTTTGGAGTCCAACTGTTTCACCTGCTCGGGAGTTAGCACCGCTTCGACTTGTTTGCGAAGTTCGTCGCGTTTCTGGGCGCGTTGAGCAGGAGAAAGCTTCGGTTGTCCTGAAGTTGCTGCATTTGCCGCCACCGCGTTAGATTTGGTGACATTAGAAGCGTTGGATGGCATACAACCAGACAAACTACCTACCAAGATGGTGCCGGCGAGGATAAATGCTGCTGCGATGGTATTTCTTTTCATGATTCACTGCCTGTAAATTAATCTTCACCCACAAATCTTAGAAGCTTAAACCAGCCAGCGCATCACGCAATACTCCTAATCTAACCAGTCAAAAAGCACATAGCACTTGTGACTTTTTTCCTAGTCCCAAACCCCAAAATCAGCCACAAAGGCTCTAACGCAATCGATCGCACCTTCGCTAAGCTGTTATGGCAAAAGGGGGAATGGGAGAGTGGGAGAGTGGGAGAGGGGGAGAGTGGGAGAGGGGGAGAGTGGGAGAGGGGGAGAATTGCCCAATTACCAATTACCAATTACCAATTACCAATTCCTTCAACATCCATCCATAACATCCGGTGACGAACTTCCTTCACCCTAGGGAAAATAATATGTTTTTTGACTCCAAAATACCATCTATAATTAAATCATGGCGATTGCTTGAATCGCTTCAGATATTGATGGGAAAAAGTTCTATGATTCGGCTAAACTATCCGTCCTTTCGTTTGTTGCTTTATTTGGAGTGGCTGCTGCTAGCGACGGCCGCATTGATAGAAATGCTGCATCAGTTTCAGTCGCTGCAGTCTCTAATATGGCGCGTGGGGGCGATCGCACTTTTCGGCATCATCGGGCTGCGTTTACCAACAGTTAACTTACGTAAAAAAGTTTTATTCACAGCCCTCGAATTTGGATTGATTTTCCTACCAATAGTCCAACAAGGATTATCCAGCAGATCGAGCTTTTTGCTGTTTCTCGTTTTGCTGATGCGGAGTTGCCTAATTTTCCGGCAGCCCGGACAGATAGCAGTCTTAAGTTTAGCAATGGTGTCCTATACTTCGCTGCTGTTGTTCAAACCAATTTTACCCGAAAAAGTCATTTCCACAGTTTGGGAATGGCGGTTGAGCAACGTGTTATTATTTGGGTTGACCTTAGTATTTGCCTTGCTATTAATCAATGCCTTAATTGCCGAACGTCAAAGCCGAGAGGAATTAGAAATTGCCCACGACAAACTAGCGGTGACTCACCAACAACTGCGCCACTACGCACTGCGAATAGAAGATCAAGCAACATTGCAGGAACGCAACCGCATTGCTCGCGACATCCACGACGGATTGGGACACACCCTTGCAGCTCAAACAATTCAGCTCAATAACGCCCTATTGTTCTGGAATTCCGAGGATGAAAAAGCCCTGGGATTTCTGAAACAAGCCAAACAACTCGGTTCAGAAGCATTGTTAGAAATTCGCAAATCTGTTTCTGTATTGCGATCGAATCCTTTGCAGGGATTATCGCTGGAAAGTGCGATTAACAAACTGCTCCAAGACTTTAAGTGCATGACGGGTAGCGAAATTTCTGACTCAATTAACTTACCTGTTAGTTTATCTCAAGAAATGAATATCACGCTTTACCGTATTGTGCAAGAATCGCTGACCAATATTCACAAACACGCCCAAGCAACGCTCGTCATAGTTAAATTGCAGCAACAGGCAGGACTGATTCATTTGTCGATTTCTGACAACGGCAAAGGCTTCGATCCGGCCCAGAATACTACAGGATTTGGAATGCAAGGAATGCGAGAACGAGTGGCGGCGCTGAGCGGTCAATTTTCCATTTACAGCGAGTCAGAAAACGGTTGCCGAATTTCAGTTTCTTTGCCTTCTCAAAATATTTAGGGTTGATAATATGATTAGAATATTGCTAGTAGACGATCAGCATATTATTCGTCAAGGACTCAAAAGTATGTTAGAGTCCAATTCAGATATGCAAGTAATCGGTGAAGCAGAAAACGGACAGCGGGCGATCGCCCAAATCCCAATTTTAGCGCCCGACATCGTACTGATGGACATTCGGATGCCCGTGATGGACGGCGTAGCAGCAACCGAGGCGATCGCCAAATCCTATCCCGACACAAAAGTCCTGGTGTTAACCACCTTTGACGACGATGAATATGTCAGCAAAGCAATGCGAATGGGTGCCAAAGGCTACCTGCTAAAAGACACCGAACCCGACGAATTAGCCCTAGCAATTCGCGCTGTTTATAAAGGACACACCCAACTAGGCCCCGGATTGTTTGAAAAAGCCCTGATGACACCTGCGGTAACTAATTCCCCGGCGGTTTTGCCGCCAGAATTAGAGCAACTCACTCCCCGAGAATTAGAAGTATTGCGTTTAATAGCTTCAGGTGCAAATAACCGAGAAATTGCTCAAACCTTATTTTTGTCAGAAAATACAGTCAAAAACTATGTAACAAATATTTTGAGTAGATTGAATTTACGCGATCGAACTCAAGCGGCGCTATTAGCTCATTCACTATTTAATCCCAAAATCTCATGAGACCTGATAGTAATGTATGATGGTTTCTATAATTAAAATATTGAAATGCGATGCTTTCAAAACTATTAACTACTGCAATTGTTTTTCTGTCTGCCGGAACCCCTTGTTTGGCGATGACTCCCTCAGAATTAGCAACATTTGCAACCAACTATAAATACAATGAAAATGCTCCGGTAGCTTATTCTTATTATGACAAAAGTTGTCAAACTACTGTTTCTGTGCCGCTGGTAAAAACTCTGGATTTAGGTAGTGGAAGAATCGGAGGAATTACTAACAAATATCTGTGTTGGGGAGCTACCTATACTTATTTTGAAATGACTCGCGGCAACTTAGAATCTATTCGAGTCTTTGCGGAAGTAGGTGCAGGCCGATCGACTCGTTATACAAACTGGGGCCCCGTGGCAAATCCTGGGGATGATTTAACTCAGGATCAGCTTATATCTGTAGCAAAAGCGATCGCCAAACATACGCAATAAGCTAGCTTTTTGCACAAATATTCGATCGACCAGTTAACCGCAGATAATTGAAAAAAGAGCGATCGCCTGAATGCAATTGTGTTTAATGTGTGTTTAAGGACTGCATTTAATACTCTCTAATTTCAGGATGGATGAATTGATAACCAGCAGCCTTAATCTTTTGATTCGACACCTTCGCATTATAAGGCCGCACGCTAGGACTTCCATCCCAAGTAGCTTTTGGCAGATTGTGACGTTCAAAAATGCGATCGAGCAATTCGCGACTCGACAGCGACACATCCCCAACTAAATTGTAAATTCCCTGCAATCGATTGTCCAAAGCAAAGGTTAATCCCCCAACAATATCATCCCGATGCACCCAATTTGTAGCATCTTCCCCCCTACCCGGACGAGTGGTTCCAGCCCAGCCTCCAAAGATTTTAACTAATTCTCGCCCAGGCCCGTAAATGCCACCCAAACGAAAAATGCAGGTGTGAAGATTTGGACTGGATGCTGCTAATAAAATTCGTTCTGTTTCGGCGAGAATTTCACCGTTGGGATTGGCTGGCTCCACGGGCGATTCTTCGTTTACCAGTTTACCTTGTCGATCGCCATACACAGAATAAGTACCCGTATAAATCACCTGTTTAACCGTCGGTATCTGCTGCAAAACTGATACCAAAGTTGTCGCCGTCTCTAAGTAACTTTCTCGATAAGCACTAGAATTTCGAGCGCCGACGCACAGCATAACAGCATCTTGGTCTTGCAGTAAACTGGCGATCGCACTTGCATCATTTCCCTTAACTACAGCTACCCGCTGGGCGACAGCCTCCAATTCACTGACTCGGCTCGCCGTCGTAGTTGTCGCCGTCACGGTACAATCGGGTTTAGCGCGTAAATGTTTGGCTGTCGCAGTACCCACATAGCCGCAGCCGACGATCGCCACTTTCATAAAAAATTCTCCCTTCTATCATCCCATCTCAAATTATTACCGATTTTGGCGATCGATTAGTCAGTCAGAACGATCGCACCTGAAGCCATCATTACAAACTGGATTAGTTGGGATTTTTCAGTTTTTAAGCGGCTTACCTTCTCGATTCACAATACGGCTTTCACCATCCTTAGCCGTGACATTTTCATAAACTCCTTCATCCCGCTTCACGTACTTGCTGAAACCAGAATTTTTATAATCGGTGTCGGATGTCGGCTTCATCAACCTTGGAGCGCTCAGCAAACGGCGCACCGGAGCATCTGCGGGAGTATCTCCGGGTTCGCACTTAGCCAACTCGCACAGTTGGCCCCAAGTCGAAACTTCCAGATTCATGCTGTGCGAAACTTCTAACTGCTGGTTGTTTTTTGAACAAAAATAATCGTAGACAGGCATACTAAAAATCTCGTTGGCTACTACTAAAATTATTAATTGCACGGTAACAATGAGTATTATAGCTCAACATTACTAAATGTTCAAGCCCAAAAAATAAAATTTACTATTTTTAACGGTTGTTGAAACACGAAATCAGCTATATTATTAACCCTGTGCTGTTGCTCCCGGATACGATCGAGACCGAGCCCAAAAGTACCCTACCGTGAAATCGTCTCGCGCGATCGCTCGATCGACGGTTAGCAAATGCCTGCAAGACTTCCCTAAATGCAGTCAAAAGAGCGATCGTCAATTTCAGACTGCACCCAAATAACACATTTTAGATTTCAACTATAACAGCAGGATTCTCCCACCATACCGCCTCGGTTGGTGGCGGGTCGGACAAGCGCGTGAGGCTTGTGATTGCACCGCATATTGAATCGATCAGCGCAGCGTTCGACTCTCGATGCGGTGCATGAGTGAACGAACAAGATTTGTTACGAAGTGGTTGCTTTCTCAAACTTCACGAGTTATATTTATCTTAGAGTTTAGTGAACCCATGAGCCAAGTTATCACCGCAAAGCTAAGGTTGAATCTTACCGCCGAACAGAAGTTGGCGGTGCGTGATACTGCGCTGGCTTACCGTGATGCTTTGAACTATACTGCCATGATTGCTTTCGGCAATAGTAAGTCTAATAATGGCACTAAATTACAAAAACTCGTCTATACCCACCTGCGCTCCGAGTTCAAACTAGGTGCACAGATGGCGTGCAACGTACCTAGACAGGTGGCGGCAACCTTTAAATCCTTGTCAACCAAGCTTAAACAGAACAACGAAGCTATTAAAAAGGGATACACCAAGAAGCGCTTCAAGGGGCTTGATAAAGCTCCTAAATACGCATCTCGGACTGTGACCTTGAATTATCAGCGAGATTACACGTTTAAGTCCGATCAACAGGTCAGTATCGGAACGTTAAACGGTCGAATTGTTGTGCCTTACGAGGGTTGGAATAAGCATTTAGATTTGATCAAAGTCTGTCCCAATATTGGTGCAGCAAAGATAGTCTACCAGCGTTCTTCCAAGATTTACTATTTAATGGTAAGTCTTGAAATAGAACTACCGGACATCGACCCAACAAGTATTACCCGAATTTCTGGTGTTGATGTTGGGATGAGATATTTGGCAGTAGAAACAGATTTAAACAATAGGTCTGCATTCTACTCTGGCGCTTCATCTCGACACAAAGCCAATCAATATCAGAAGGCTCGAAGAAGTCTACAGCGTAAAGACACCCGTTCGGCGAAGCGACGACTAATCGCTTTGTCAGGACGGGAGAGACGGTTTATCGCTGATGTGAACCACCAAATCAGTAAAGAAGTTGCCAAGCCTAACAGCTTGATTGGACTAGAAAACTTGACTGGAATCCGTGATAGAACAAAATCCAAGTCTGGCAATTCGGCAAGCAAGAAACAGCGTAGGGCTAATCGAAACAAAGCTAAATGGTCATTTGCCGAATTGCATGGCTATATCGACTACAAAGCTAATTTGATTGGCAGCCTAGCAACTAAAGTTCCAGCACATTATACTTCTCAGAGTTGTCCTAAGTGTGGGCATACCTCGAAGGCTAATCGATCGAACAAGGGGCTAATGTTTCGTTGTGAATGTTGTGGGCATGAATTACACGCTGATTTGGTGGGAAGCAGAAATATTGCATTAAGAACGTTGCTCGTTCGGCAAGACTGGACGAGTACGGGGAGCTTGTCAGTATCCCCCGATGTGTCGCGCGATGAAACTAAAGCTGATCTCCTGCAAAGGTTTTCAGAATTGCGGTGGAGCGTAGATACAAGCCCTCATCATATCGGTATCCCGATTGATGACGGGTAATTGACGTTTATTCATCTACTCACCAGCGAGGGTTTACCGATGAGCGATTTCAAAGTTACACCAGAAGTAGAGCTCAACATAGCTCAAATGTTGGAGAGATACCAACTGCAAGACGAGACAATTCTGCGGCGTTGGGCAAAACTGCACGGTATCAACAGCACTCGCGGTTTCTTCTATCCCGGCGAAGTAGATTTGATGGATCACGCTCACCACCACATTTATAATTTGGGAATGAGCATTGGTGAATATCAAAGTCTTTTAGACCGCCGTCGCAGCAATTCCGACACATCGGGCGATCGCAATAAAACAGTAGCAACTCAAGTTGCTGACGAAGCATACGATGCCATAGAAATGCTGAAAGAACAGTATTCTGAAGCAGTTGATTTAATGGGAGAACGTATAGCAGACCATTTCATCGACGAACTAGATTTATCAGTGATGCGACACCTTTCTCAAAAAGTTAAAGACCGCCGTGCTCTCAACGGTCAAGCTAAAAAACCCAACCGTTTTCTGCAAGTGATTAAAGCCGTATTGCAACCGAGCAGCGAAAATACGCTTCTAGTCCCCAGAAAAGATGATGACTCTAGTTTAGAACTAGAACAGCATCACCGGCTAGGCTAGCCTGGAAAAGTTGCCAGGTGAAACGCTACTTATAGCGGTAGGGTGCGGTGTGCTTCGCCCTACATAATTAAGTTGTGCGCCAGCAGCAGGAAAGTAATAAATTTGCTGTTTTTGACAATTCTAATTCACCTTTAAATTATTGTAAATTTAAGACTGGAGAGAGATGTATTTTGTGCCACATCTACATAAAATCAGAGTTGAATCTCAACCGTCAATCTAACCAAAGGTAGACAAATGATTAAATCTTGGATGGTAATTGGAGGTGTCGCCTTTGCGGTAGCACTGTTGGCTAACTTGCTCTCGCCCAGCGACATTAAGTGGTTCAACCGCTTGCAGCGTCCGAAATGGCTAGTATTTGAAAAAGCAATTCCCATCATTTGGACAGTAATTTTTATTTGTGCAGCTTGGTCAGCAGTGATTGTTTGGGAAAAAGAACCGGGAACTCAGGAGACTTGGCTGAGAATGGGTTTGTACCTGCTTTTAGAAATAGTAACCATATCTTATACATCTGTGATGTGCAAACTTAAGAGCCTAAAAGTCGGCACAATCATCGGCGGAACGGGCGCTATTTTAAGCGTAATACTAGCTTTAAGCGTGTTGCAAGTTTCCCAGCCTGCGGCCCTGTTATTGCTACCTTACATACTCTGGAGTCCGATCGGCACTTACACGACTTGGGCGATGATGCACCTGAATCCGGCGGATGTTTAGCCTTTCATGGAATTAGTCATTTTAATGGGATTGCAAGCATCAGGAAAAAGCACCTTTTGCCGCGACTATTTAGCTGCAACGCACGTTTTGGTCAGCAAAGATTTAATGCGAAACAATAGAAATAAATCGCGCCGACAAATTCAATTAATTGAAAATGCACTCCAAGCAGGTCATTCAGTCGCGATTGATAACACCAATCCCGCAGTTCTCGATCGCAGACCGCTGATTGATATCGGTCGCACCTATCATGCCCAAATCATCGGTTACTACTTTGAATCAATAGTCAGCGACTGTTTAGCTAGAAATCAAAAGCGATCGGGCAAATCTCAAGTTCCAGACATAGCAATTTATGCTACTATAAAAAAAATGGTAGTGCCCAGTTACGACGAAGGGTTCGATCGGCTGTTTTCCGTCTGCATAGCAGACAACTTTAAATTAGAAGTAAAAACCTTGTCCGCAGAGGAAGTTATTCATGGACAATCAGATATTTGAAAAAAAAATGCGGGAGCTAGAATACTTTCATAGCTTGCGTTTATTGCCGGAAACTCACACAGTAATTCGCGCCGACGGCCGCAGTTTTTCAAAATTTACTTCCTCAAGTTTTGATAAGCCTTTCGACTTAAAATTCCACGAACTAATGGTGGAAACCGCCAAAGCGCTCCTGTCAGAACTAGGCGGCATTTACGCTTATACCGAAAGTGACGAAATCTCAGTTTTGTTTCCTCCAGATTGGGATTTATTTGACCGCAGCTTAGAAAAAATTGTCTCTATTTCTGCCAGTATTGCCAGTGCAACTTTCACTTGTGCCGCCCAAACAACAGTAAATTTTGACACCCGCATTTGTTCCGCAGCGAACAAATCGCAAGTAGTAGATTATTTTCTATGGCGCCAAGCAGATGCAGCGCGCTGCGCTTTGAATGGCTGGAGTTATTGGATGCTGCGAAAAAATGGCGAAACGGGTGAAAATGCAACAGTTATATTAGACAAACAATCGGTGGCTTTCAAAAACGAATTGCTGTTTCAAAACGGAATTAATTTTAACGAACTGCCGGCTTGGCAGCGCCGGGGAACGGGATTGTATTGGGAAAAATACGATAAACCAGGTTATAACCCGATCGAAGGCAAAGAAGTTGTGGCAGTGCGGCGACGACTCAAAGTCGATGAAGAGCTGCCCATGAAAGAGGAATACAAAGAATTTATTTACCAATTTTTAAATGTTGGCGATTAACTCGCCAAGGATATCTTGTCAAATCTAGTGGCAATTGATGAATGCTCGGTCGGTTTTAACCGAATGCAAGCTTTGAGATGGGGGTTTAAACCCCCTGCCCAAAGTCTGGCAAGAAGTTAACCTAGGGACTCGGAGACGGGCTCGGAGGCTCGGTTTCCGGTGGATCGGGAGCCACCGCCGGAGATTCGGCAGGCGGAGGATTCAGGGACTCTTCCCAAACTTTGATTTGCGATCGCGCTTGCTCAAAAGCCCGAGCTCCCGAGGGAATTTTCTTCAAAGTGGCGATCGCCCCAGCCAGATCCGACGACGACTGTTCCACAGCAAGCGCCAAAATCCGCTGGCTCCACTCATCAATCGCCTCACTCGCCTGCCAGCGGAGCGAACTCGACTCTGGTACCTGAAGGGCAAGGGAAATTGCCGTTTCCAAAGCGTCAGCAGTCCCCGGTATGGCTGCCTGACGGGCGCTCTGCAAACCTTGTTCGCCCAAAAATTGAGCCTGCCAAGTCCGAATGTTCGATCGAGCTTCCTCATAAAGCACCCTTCCCGATCGAATCCGGCGGGCCATCTCAATTGCCCCCGCCAAATTGCCGCTTGCTGCTAGCTGCTGAGCTCTATCCAAAAACGGCTGGTCTTGAAGGCGCTGTCTTCTCTCGATCCAAGCTTGAATTTTGGTTTGAGCTTCCCGGTAAAGCGTCCTACCTTGACCGATCCGAGAAGCTTGAGCCACGGCGGCCTCCAGAGAATTCGGATCGCCCGCGCTCGCCAAATCGTTAGCTCTTTGCAGGTACGGACTGTCTTCGAGCAGCTCGATTTGACGGCTCAAGTTAATAATTTGAGTGCGAGCTTCCCCGGAACGGGGATTTGATTGGGGGACTGTTTGCAATTGCGCGATCGCAGCCCTCAAATCCTTCACTCCTCCCGGCGCCGCCAGCCTGCTTGCCACATCCAAAGTTTTCACATCAGCAATTTCTTGCTGCCAGCGCCCGACTAAATCTTGAGCTTGTTTGTACAAAGGGCGACCATCCTTCAACTTTTGAGCAATCTCGATCGCCTTAGACAAACCCTCAACCGAGCCAGTCAAAGCCTGAGCCGTAGCACTCGCCAACTGGTTAAAATCCTCAACTTGTGCTTTTAAATTTGCCGCATCTGGAATCTTGTTAGCGATCGCGACCGCCTCCTGCCAATCGCCGGCCTGCAAGCGTTTTTGGGCGATATCCAGAATTTTTTTGCTAAATTCCGCGATCAGCTTATTGGCAGCCTGATACAAATAACTGTTTTGATCGATTCCCTGAGCCAGCTTAATACCCGTCACCAGATTGTCCAGCCCTCCCTCCGAGGCTGTATTTCGGGCTTTAATCAACTTATTGCCTTCAGCCTTTGTCGTGTCAATTGCCTGAGTCAGTTCTTCGTACTTAGTCGATTCCCAGAAAGTATTTCCCGTATCCAACAGCAGATTAGCTTGGCGGAAAGCTTTGCCCCACTCTTCCTCACGCAAGTAGGCGACTGCGGCAGCGTAAATTTTCTCTGCATCGTTCCATATCGACTGCCACTGTTGAATCTGCTTTTCCACCGCCGGGTAAGCGGGAACGTTTTGAGGAACCTTGCGGGCGATCGCGACGGCCTCCTCCAGCTTCCCTTCTTGGAATCTAGCATTTCCCAACTTGAGAATATCCTGCGACCACCGATCGATTTGACCGTTAATTCTCGGTCGCAGGGGGTGATCTGACGGCAAAGCATTTACTAATTCGATCGCCCGCAGCAAATCATCCACCGTCCGCTTGCTAGCTGCTTCTTGAGCGCAAAAAAAGCGATCGTTAGCAGAAGCCGTCGGCCAAAAAACCTTCGAGCAATTCGACTCCGCAGTCAAGTTGAGCAAAGACGCAATTGCCACAAACCCCATACCCACCGACAGCATCAAACTCACCGCCAGCCAAAACTGCCAGTTCTTCGACCACCTCCGCCACAAAGGATTATGTTCCTCCGGCTGCCAGTTTTCCCCAGACTCTTGGGGCCGCTGTTCCAGATACCCTCCCGGCTGTTTTCCCGAAGTCACCAACTCACGGATTTCTTTAAGTCGCTCAGCGCGGTTTTTCCTGGCGGGAATTGGCACTAGCGAGGAAGTATCCTTTTTTGACTCGAAGGATTCTGATGCAGACCAATGGTCTGGTGTTTTGCGATCTTGACTCATAAATCTCCGCTCACCACAAACAGCAACCAGCCTGTCTTAATTATTTCAAAACTGCGATCGCTGCTATCTACTGCTCTATAGAATGTCTTCATACTTTTACATACTCCCGTCGGCCCAAGACTGCTTTGGGCCGATCCCCAAACTGCCAAAATTTTAATTTTGCGATTAGGTAATTGATAATGCGTAATTGGCAATTGGTCAAGGCCGTCATCCCTAACTCGCACTCAATAGAGCCAATTACACATTATCGTCTCAAGAACCGGAGTTCGATCGCAAATCGCCAATCAGTTCAGCCAATTCGTCGCTGTTAGCTTTGTAAACCTCGTTGCAGAAATGGCAAGTAGCCTCAGCCCCGCCATCTTTTTCGATCATGTCTTGGAGTTCCGCTTCGCCCAACATTTTGAGAGCTCCCAAAACTCGCTCGAAGGAACAGCCGCAGTGAAAGCGCACCATCTGAGTTTCCGGGAAAATTTCTAGCCCCATATCACCCAGTAACTCTTCGAGAATCTGGTGCAGCGTTTTGCCCGATCGTAACAGCGGCGTAAAGCCCGACAGTGCAGCCACCCTAGATTCTAGAGTTCGCACCAGTTCTTCGTCCGCTGCAGCCTTCGGCAACACCTGCAACAGCACGCCCCCAGACGCTTGCACACCGCCCGCCCCGACAAAAACCCCCAAAACCATAGCCGAAGGAGTCTGCTCCGAGGTTGCCAAATAGTGAGTCAGATCGTCGCCAATTTCGCCGGAAACCAATTCTACCGTACTTGAGTAAGGGAACCCGTATCCAACATCCCGCACCACGTACAAATAGCCCTCACCGATGGCCCCGCCGACATCGAGTTTACCTTTGGCATTGGGCGGCAATTCCACTGTGGGATTGCTCACATAACCTCGAACCGTGCCATCAAGTCCCGCATCAACCAGAAGTCCGCCCAGCGGCCCATCTCCTTTGATGCGAATGTTGACCCTCGATTCGGGGCGCTTCATGCTGGATACGAGTAACAGCCCCGCCGACATCGTGCGTCCGAGGGCGGCTGTAGCCACGTAGGAGAGGTTGTGTCGCCCTCTTGCTTCTTCAGTCAGACGGGTGGTAATGACGCCTACAGCCCGAATTCCGCCATCTGCTGCTTTCGCGCGAATTAATTGATCGGCCATGAAAAACCTTACTTTTCTCTTTTGATACTTCCTTCAACTATTTTAGAAGCTCTTGAAGGTTGTCGCAGCAGGGAGCAGCAGACTCGACCGGTATTGAAGGGCGATCGAACTTCACAACTCCCGTATTTTTAAAGGTAAAACCTTCATCTACTATTTTTTAACAAATAGTCTGATTAATTATTAAAAATACATTCATTGCCACATAATATCAATTCCTGTTGCACTCATACATGATGTTAATAGTTAACAGTTAACAGTGAATTTACTATTCCGATCATAACGAATTTGATATAATCTCTATACCTAGGGGGAACCACACCGCACCGCGAGCCATATAAATAAGCATATAAAACCACTTATTTAGTTGTTTTGAAATAAATATTTATTGAATAGTCCAGCATAACAAGTGCATTTATTTTTTCGCTCCCGCCCGCACTCATTCAAGTGACAATTACTAACAACCAACAACTAACAACTAACAATTGAGAGAGCGGACACGCACCATCCACCGCTCCTAGCAACTAACAACTAACAACTAACAACTAACAACTAACAACTAACAACCAACAACTAACAACCAACAACTAACAACTAACAACTAACAACTAACAACTAACAACTAACAACTAACAACTAACAACCAACAACTAACAACTAACAACTAAAGCTTATCTTACCGCTAACCTGGCGATCGCCAAACCTTTACCTTGGCAAGCTAGAGTCAGATGCGTAGGTCTGACACTAATGTTTTTTAGCTGGAAATAACGGATATGCCACCAACATATAAAGCACTTTTAGCGGAAGTCCAGCATAACACAGGAGCGACTCGAAACTTGCATTTTTATGCCAAGGGCGAAACCATTCCTTTGATGTCTCAAGGACTTTGGCGCGTCTGTCAAGGCTTAGCACAACTGAGTACGCTTTATCCAACCGGGGAAGAAGGACTTTTGGGTTGGGTTGGGCCTTCGATGTGCTTCGGTTTGTGGTTGACAAATTTGCAGACTTACCGAGCTACGGCGACATCTGATGTTTATTTGATTTGGTATTCTATGGTGGAAATCGAAGCTTCTCCTCAATTGGCTCAGGAGTTGCTGCCTCAAATGGTTCGGCGGCTGCGGCAAATGGAATCAATTTTGGCGATCGCCGGAGTGCGGCGAGTAGATCACCGTTTGTATCAGCTCCTGCTATTATTGCAACAGGACTTCGGTCAGCCTGTGGTTGAGGGAACTCGTTTGAGCATCCGCTTGACTCATCAAGATATTGCTAATGCTATTTGTACGACGCGGGTAACAGTAACGCGAATGCTGGGAAAATTGCAGCAGCAGGGGTTAATTAGTCGAGATGGCGATCGGCATTTAATACTTAACAAAGATGTTTTTGCCTCTACCTCGGATTTGTTTGGCTGCCATCCTCAAGGAGTGTAGCAAGGGACAGGAATTTGCATCTACTTGAGAATTATTTGTATTGCTCTTGCTCCCGCTATCTAGACCCATAGATTTGTAGCCGGAAAAGATATAATTAAGCGGTGCATCTATTTAGGAAGAAATTCAATGGCTAACTCTACTCAAGAAACACCAAAACCAGACAAAAAAGAATTAATTGACATCACAGCTAAACCTCAAGAACAAGAAGAACCGCCAAATAAGGGTGACGGGCGGAAATAAATATAGTCTTGGAGGCAAAAACCGGGTTTTTTACCAAGATTGCGGTTTTAAGCAAATATTTGGGTTAAAAAACCCGGTTTCTAGCTACCTGCGCTTCCAGCAAATGATTTGACAAATTACTCGGTTTGTGCATTGCCATTGGTCGATCGCAACTTAGGCTTTCCAGGCATCTTTCTGCGTCCCTCCAAAGAAACAACATCAGCCTCAGAAGTCTCCCTAGCCACCCGAATCAGCAACCCCGACAACAAAAAACTCGCTACCATGGATGAGCCCCCGTAACTAAAAAACGGCAGCGGTAAACCCGTAGTCGGCAAAACCCCCGTCGCCACCCCAATATTCAGCAGCGACTGTCCCACCATCACCACCATCGCCCCAATCGCCACCAACTGACTCTCAATATTCCGGGCCCTCGTCGCCACCCTCAAAGCCACAGTAGCGTAAGCCGCCAACATCAGCAACAGCGAGAAACCTCCCACCAAACCAAACTCCTCAGCAAACACAGCAAAAATAAAATCGCTGTACTGAATCGGCAAATAAAATAACTTTTGCTGCGACATCCCCAAACCAACACCCCAAATCCCCCCAGAACCCACAGCTAGCAGGCTTTGAATCAACTGATAGCCATCCTGCATCGGATCGGCCCAAGGATTGAGAAAAGACATAATCCGGCGGCGCTGATATTCCCGAAAACTAATACTTAAAACCGCCAACATCATACCCCCCACAGCCGTTGCGCCCAACTGCAAGTAAGGCAAGCCCGCCGCCAAAGCCACCAACCACAAAGTCATCCCGCACAAAGCCGTGGTGCTCAAATTTGGCTGCAACAAAATTCCCAACAGCATTGCGCCGAAAATTAACAGCCAACTAAGGCGAACTTTATTTGTCAACCGGGGCCAGTTGCCGAAAATGCGGGCGCTTTGGAGTACAAAAAACGGCTTGATCAATTCCGAAGGTTGAATAATCGGCACCGGGCCCAGAGATATCCAGCGAGTCGCCCCGTTGACGGTGGTTCCCACTCCCGGAATTAAGGTCAACCAGAGCAATCCCAGCAGCAACAAAATGCCCAACTGAGCTGATTTGAGCAGGTAACGCAGGGGGGAGTATACCATTAAGTTAAAACCTGCCAGCCCGATCGCCACTGCGATGAGCTGTCGTTTAAAATAGTAAAGGCCGTCTCCAAATTCAGAATTTGCAATGGGATAGGAAGCCGAAAACAATGCTGTCAGCCCTACAAACAGCCACAAAAAAGTCAGCCACCTGAGCCACCGGGCCTCAGCGCCCCATTGCGACGCCCTGGGGTCAAAAAACGGAATGAAGCGTCGAATGTCATTAGCCATAGGATTTTAGAACGATCTCAATAAATTTTAACAAAGATGGCTAAAGTACCAGATTGGTTAATTTACGCATTAATACGCATTAATCTGTTCGCTATTATATGATTGGTGGGGATTTTTCGGCAATGCAAGCGACTAAATATATTGACTGCCAGACTGCTTTTGTTTGTGAAGCAATTGGCGCTATTGTTTAGATCGTCACACATTGTTTTCAGACAAGTTAAACTGTAAATTAGCGTTTGCGTACAAGTGCCATATGTCAGACATTCACCTTTTGTCAGCAGCAGAAAACTTCAATAGTAGAGAGATTGGGCTTCTTGATTTACTGCGTCAGTATCCACTGCGAGTCAATGAGGGAGTATGGGTATTGTCCGAGCCTCCTAAAAATTTAGTGGAGCATGCCACAAATAATGTCTACTTAAGAAATTTAAGAGCTCTTAACGCTCTTGAGGAAAAAGGTTTAACACAAAAGCAAAACAATGAAATACACCTGAGTCACCTAGGAAAAAAAGTAGCGGAACACCTACAAAAAGTAGCGGAAGAGATACAAGAGAAGCACCAGCAATCAATAGATCGGACTCAAACGCAAGCAAAGCTCGCCAAGAGTAAGGCAATGCTCGAACTGTACAAGCAAGGCTTAACCTATCTAGAGATTGGAGTTCAGTATAAAATAACTACGGAGAGAGTGCGTCAAATTCTAAAATTTAATCCTGCCTTTCATGAGTATTTGACAGAAAGAAAACAAGCTCAAAAACAAGCTCAAAAAGAAAAAGCAGAAAAAAAGAGGCAAGAACGGTTAGCCAAAAGCATAATTACACTCTATCCCGAACGTGTTGCACAATTGTGGGACAATGATAAAAACGGCTCTCTCAAACCTGAAGATGTGAACGCAAAGTCGTCAATTGTATTAGTTTGGTTTAAATGCCCAATTGATGGAAACTCGTGGCAGAAAAAGACAAAAGATATTACTACAAGTTGGAATAGAGGATCTAGTGGATGTCCTAAGTGTGCTGGAAGAAAGAACAAGCCAGAGAGACATCCCGCTCTAACTGAAGTATATTCTGAACTAATCTCCCAATATTGGGACTATGAGAAAAATAATGAGCTAGGTATTAAACCATCAGAAATAACTCTTAGAAGCAATAAGATAGCATGGTTTAGGTGTCCGCATGATGGCAGTGTATGGCAGTCAAGCATTGTTTTGACAGTAAATCGGTGGTCAAAGGGAAATACAGGTTGCAGGGTTTGTAATGGAACAGATAAGCGTCAACGCGGTAAAGAGAATCCTAGAAAGAAGTAAAGTTTCGCGAGCAATAATTGAGTAGAGATGGAGGAATACTAATTCCACAATATTTCTTCCTTTTTGCTTAAACTTTATTTTCTGCTTTTATTCTCATGAATAATGCAGGCTAGTCTGAATTATTCACTCCCGGTGCAGCCGGACATTTTCAATTGCTGAAACCATTAATTTTATTGAATTTCCATTCTCTCCTAGATAAGATCGGTCTTCTTCCTTCAACATCTGCTATAACAAACAAAAAAAGAGGCCGCGATCGACCTCTTGCCCTCTACAAATCCATTCTCGGATCTTAAAGTAGACCAGTATTAGCTCCGGGCTTACCAGTAGCCAATTGCACTTTAATAATTCTGCCGCCCATTTTCATAATTCTTTGCTGTTCCCGGAACCAGTTGTCATAGGGAACCAGCTTAGTAAAATAGGTATTTTGCAATTCGCGCTGAGTGCGGATGCGAGTTTGGCTGGGGACGCAAGCAGTCACTTTAAACATTCTCATGGGAAACTAACTCCTGAGTAGGTTTACAGATTTTTAGATGGATTTTAAAAAGATTGAAGTCAGGGAGTTAGGAGTCAAAACTAGCTCGTTAAAACTTGTCGGGCTTTCTCGACTGGCCTTTGACGGTCTAGCAATCACTCGTAACTTCCCTGACCTCTTTGAAAGCTAAAGGTAACAAGTCCAAAGTTAAAAGTTTAAGGTTAAAAGTTTAAAGTTAAAAGTTTAAAGAGGCAAAAAATTATTTTTTTCCTTCTTCCTTCTTCTTCCTTCTTCCTTCTTCCTTCTTCCTTCTTCCTTCTTCCTTCTTCCTTTTTCCTTCGATTTAGCTCAAGCCAGAGCAGATGTAGTCGAAATAGACGCCCATTTCTTTACCAGCGTCAGAACCAACCAAACCGGCGGTGACTTCTTTCATTGCTTGGATTGCTTGTACGGTAGAACCGATGGGCACGCCCAAGGAATTGTAGGTTTCTTTCAAACCGTTGAGCACGCGCTCGTCGAGGATGGAAGGGTCGCCAGCTAGCATGGCGTAGGTGGCGTAGCGGAGGTAGTAGTCCAAGTCGCGGATGCAAGCTGCATAACGACGTGTGGTGTACATATTGCCGCCGGGACGAGTTACGTCTGAGTACAACAGAGACTTAGCAACTGCTTCTTTGACGATTGTGGCTGCATTGGCGCTGATAGCGGTAGCGGCGCGGACGCGCAGTTCGCCAGAAGCGAAGTAGTTCTTGAGCTTGTCTAATGCGCTGATGTCAAGGTACTTACCTTGAACGTCAGAGGAATTGATTACGGCGGTAATTGCGTCTTGCATGGTTGTCTTGTTTCCTAGAAAGTGGCTGAGTCAGTCCAATTTTGGAGCTAGAATTTGGGATTTGGGATTGGGGATTTCAGATTTTTAAGTGGTTGGTTATCTGCAAAAGCTTTTAGCTTGCTGTCAGCAACCCCCGATTCTTCAATCAAAAATCAAAAATCAAAAATCAAAATTCCTTACTGCATCGCACCGATAACGTAGTCGAAGTAAGAGGAAGCTTCGGAAGCATCTTCTCCAGACAGCAGCGAGGAAGCTGCACTCTTCATAGCGCGGACGCCTTCGGCTACGGCTGCAATCGGGGTTCCGAGAGAGTTGTACATTTCGCGGACGCCGACAATACCGATTTCTTCGATCGGAGTAATGTCGCCAGCTACTACTCCGTAGGTGATCAAACGCAGGTAGTAATCCAAGTCGCGCAAGCAAGTTGCGGTCATTTCTTCGCCGTAAGCGTTGCCGCCGGGAGAAACAACATCAGGGCGCTTTTGGAAAAGTTGGTCGCCGGCTTGCTTGACGATGCGTTCGCGGGATTCGCTCAAAATTTGGGCGATGCGGACGCGGCGTTCACCAGATGTGACGAAGCTCTTGATCCGATCTAATTCACCTGGGCTCAAGTAGCGAGCTTCGGCATCTGCGTTGACGATTGATTTGGTGACGATACTCATCTTGTGTGTACCCGCTGGATATTTTGCAATTGCGAACTGCTCTGCGTTGAGCTAGCGGCGGCGGGCGCTTTCATCCCGTACCTTTCGCTTCGCTGGTGGCAGGAGCTTTGACGGGGAAGGGCGGACTTTCCAGAGCTAGCAAGTGTTGAATTTGCTGGCTGGTGACTGCCTTCGGTGTTTGACGGCGCTGGTTCTTCACGCCGGTGCGCTTGGCTGGTGCCCGCACAGTGCCTGTCGCTTAGAATACCACAAATGACTGATGCGATCTTTAAATCTACGATCGAGATTGCAGCAGATCGCTAAGTGGCGATCGAGTAACTGTCGGGCAGTTAGTCAGAATATTGCTTGTCTGACGCAACTACCTCTCGCAAGTATTTTGAGGCATTATGTTCACATTCTGAGTGTTACTGTAATAGTTTGTAACATTCCTTTTCATATTGGGGCCCCGGTTGGGCTCTGACTGGTGCAAATTTGACAGTCAAAAAAATCGCTAAAATTATTTGGTAGCAAAGGTTGCAGGCGATCGCTCTAGGGACTGGTTTGTCCCCAAGGCGGCGCCGCGAGGATCGGAGACTTCTGTCTCAAAAAAAGGTGCGGGAGACGGGGAGGAGACAGGGTGGCGACTGGTGCGGATCGGAAATGGTGACTTTCTGGCTTGTAGCTAAATTTGACCCTGCCAAAAACGGAGACAAGCCCCCGACACTCGTCGCGATCGACCTAAAATTTTAGATCGAAGTCAGAATCCCACATTGACGGAGCTGCAAGTAATGCCATCTCCGGTCAATTGACAACGATAAAATTGGATCGAGCCTGCGGACTGTTTTTGTGACGAGCGTAGACCGGACATGATATTACGGAGCATCTCGCTTTTACCATAACTATTTTTGGAAGGCTGGCGATCGCCACAGCTCGCTAAAAATACAAAACTACAGATGCTCCCCCAACCAAATCTAAAATCTAAAACTCGTACTGAGCGACTTGTGAGCCAGCGTAGCCGAAGCAAGCCGAAGTATCTAAAATCTCAAATCGATTGACTCTCACTTTATAATTCAGGTGCGCCGTGAAAAGAAATCTATCAGCCATTAAAAAAGCTTTGCAGTTTGGGATTAGCGGTGCTGTCGGCGGTTTTGCCGGCAATCTCATCACCGAACCTTTCATGCAGCGGCTCAATAATTCAACATCTGTTTTTGACAGTGTATTGTCCACAACTCGCTGGTTTGGATTGGTAGGTGGCGGAATTGCTACTGCGATTATGCTCGGCTATTATTACTATATTAAAGGCAAGCCCCAAATTAAACAAGCTTTAAAAAATGGCGGATTATTTGGTTTAATAACAGGGGCAATTTCTGGAGCGATCGCCGAGGGAATTTTTAGCGGAATTGGCGACGGCGAAAACGAAATATTGCGAGTAATTTGCTGGGGAATAGCCGGCAGTTTGTTGGGACTTGGACTTTCTAAACGAATTCCTAATTTGGGATTGCTGCGCGGCGCGGGAGGTGGCGGTGTTGGCGGGCTTTTGGGCGGTTGTTTGTTTATTCTGTTTGCTTACAATTTATCCGGTGTGGCGGGCCGTTTAGCTGGCTGTGCTGCGATCGGCTTTTGGATTGGAATTATGTTGGTTGTAGCCGAAACTTTGTTTAACAAAGCTTGGCTGGTAATTAGTTACGATAATGGAGCGAATCGCACTCTGACTGTTGGTACCGAACCGGTGACTTTTGGTAGCGATGAAAATTTGTCTATTATCTACATTCCTGGTGTTTCGCCCTTAGCGATGCGGTTTCAATTAGAAGCCGGTCAAATTGCTTGCGAGAATGTCGATAGCGGGGCGGTGAGTTATTTGCGATCGGGCGACCAAAAGAGAATCGGAAACTGTACAATTACCGTCGGAAACTCTGACTTGCCCGCTGCAAGTTCGCCCCCTGTCAGCCAGACTATTATATCACACAAATCCCCAGCCGATTCTTCTAACAACGGTCAATTTTTTCTGAAATTGGGAAGTCGAGTGATGCCTCTGACTGCGGGAACTCAGCTATTAACATCGGACATCCCTAGTTTAACAGCTACTGCGTCTAATGGTGTTGTAGCGCTGGTTAATTCTCGTTCAAAAGACCAGCTTTCGTTGGGATTGACTAATTTGGGCGATCGCACTTGGTGGGCCACAGACATTCAAGGCGACATAAAAATGATTGAACCTGAAAGCACCCTAACTTTAGCCTTGGGAACTAAAATCGAATTCGGTGAAATTGAGGGCGAAATTGTCAGAAGCTAAATCATTATTTGGTTCGATCGTTCGGAATGCGAGTCCGCATCCAAATTAGCGGACTCGCATTCCTCACTACCAACCTTTTTGACTTCAGATCAATCAAATAGCCCATAATAAATTCAAGCAGAACTACCGCTAACACCAGTAATAACCGCCGCACCAATCAAATGAGCCAAACGCAAAGCTTCAGGAACCTTACCAGTATCAGTCAAACGCTGGAGTACCAGCGCGATTACTTCCGGTTGTTCGCCGCATACCTGAAAAAAGAAAGGTTCAAAAGCATAAATTTTTCCCGCCCGACGCAACAATTCTAAACGGTATTCCAAGTCGGGTAAATAGCCGAGGGCTTTTTCAATAGCAGCTAAATCTGGTTGGCGGCGCATCACAGCAACGCAAGGAATTTGCAGCCGCGATGCTAACTCCCGAAGGTCAATAATATTGAAGCCGCCGAAAGCGATTCCGTCTAGCAAAACGAGATGCAATTGCGGCAGAAATTTGCCTCCTAGCAGTAGCTGACAAATAGCATCAGTGGCATCTAATCCGTCTGGGAAGACTTGTCCCCACACCATTCCTTCAAATCTGGTGCCTCCGCAGACTACTCCGGCGACGGACACCAGACCGCCGCTGGTACGAGAAAATGGAGCGTCGTCAAAGCCAATAACCTTAATTGTGCGATCGAGTCTGAGCAATTCTGCTAGTTTCAAAGTAGGGACTTCCCTAAACTAAAATTTTTTAGATTAATTTGACTTTTACATATTATCATAGACGTTAAAGACTCGAACGCTAAGTAAATTGACTTAACCAAACCTAAAATACATATCGCTCAAAAGCTTGCTGTTTATGTCTTCTTTTTTCTTATGTCTTCTTTTTACCCGCTGGCGAAGCCGAAGGGCTTCCTTCTTGTGACTGATGAATAATGAATCCTTCCTTCTTCTTGTTCCTTCTTCCTTTGTATGACTAATGACTAATGACTAATGACTGATGACTAACCTTCGACTTCGCCAGCGGGTAAAATGACTAATGACTAAAAACTAACAACTGAGGGCGGGCACGCACCATCCACCGCCCCTACCAACTAACAACTACCAACTAAGAACTCAGAGGGCGGGCACGCACCATCCACCGCCCCTACCAACCAACAAATAACCAATAACAACTAACCAATAACAAATAACCAATAACAACTAACAACTTCTACTTAAAAAGGTTTTAAATAATTGAGAAAAAAATACGTAGCAGCGATCGACCAAGGAACAACTAGCACCAGGTTTATTGTATTCGATCGCCAGGGACAGATAATTGGCAGCAACCAACAAGAACACCAGCAGATTTATCCGCAACCGGGATGGGTTGAACACAATCCCTATGAAATTTGGCGGCGCACCCAAAGCGTCATTAAAAATACCCTCGAACTAGGCAAAATCGACCCCAAAGATATTGCGGCCCTCGGCATTACCAACCAGCGCGAAACGACAATTGTTTGGAACCGAAAAACTGGTAAACCTTACGGAAATGCGATTGTTTGGCAAGATACCCGCACTCACCAAATTTGTACTAGCTTAGCAGAAGTTGAGGGCAAAGATCGATTTCGAGAGCGATGCGGTTTGCCGCTGGCTACTTATTTTAGCGGGCCGAAAATCAAGTGGATGTTGGATAATATCGCAGGCTTGCGGGAAGTGGCAAATCGAGGCGAGGCGATTTTTGGTACTGTCGATTCTTTTCTAATTTGGCACCTCACCGGCGGCGCGCACGTTACTGATGTTACCAATGCTAGCCGCACGATGTTGATGAATTTGCAAACCCTCGATTGGGATGCTGAAACTTTGGAAATAATGGGAATTCCCCGCTGTATGCTGCCAGAAATTTGCCCTTCTAGTCACATTTTTGGCACTGCAAAAGGATTGTTAGATGGTGTTCCAATTGCTGCTGCTTTGGGCGATCAGCAGGCTGCTCTGGTGGGGCAAACTTGTTTCAATGTTGGGGAGGCGAAAAATACTTACGGTACGGGCTGTTTTATGCTGCTGAATACTGGTGAGGCGATCGTCCCTTCAAAGCAAGGGTTGCTGACAACTGTTGCCTACAAGATGGGAGAATCGCCCGCTGTGTATGCTCTCGAAGGCAGTATTGCGATCGCCGGAGCATTAGTGCAGTGGCTGCGGGACAATTTGGGCATCATCAACACATCTGCAGAAGTAGAAACATTAGCAAATACTGTCGAAGACAGTGGCGGAGTTTACATTGTGCCGGCTTTTTCTGGACTCTACGCGCCCTATTGGCAAGACAGCGCGCGGGGAGTAATTGCAGGTTTAACTCGCTACGTGACTAAGGCACATATTGCCCGCGCAGTATTGGAAGCGACAGCATGGCAAACGCGGGAAATATTGGATGCTATGAATCAGGATTCTGCTGTGCAGCTTTTGTCTTTAAAAGTAGACGGTGGCATGGTGGGAAATAGTACGCTGATGCAGTTTCAGAGCGATGTTTTGGGAGTGCCTGTGGTGCGGCCTGTGGTAGCAGAAACTACTGCCTTGGGCGCAGCCTATGCGGCTGGTTTGGCGGTGGGTTTTTGGAGTAAATTAGCTCAATTGCGGGATAATTGGGCGGTGGATTGTATTTGGGAACCGCAAATGCCGATCGCCCTTCGGGAGCAAAAATATCGCTTTTGGAAAAAAGCAGTTACCCGCACCTTCGACTGGGAAGAATGAATCGGTGAGTCTACCCCAAAACCCGTATTTAGTGATATCATGAAATCCTGCACTATTTTTCAAATTGCCAATAGATGATTTCTCTAAATAATTTTAAAAAAAGCTTCACCGCCTTTGTATTAATACTGACACTGGCATTTGTAGGAATCGCTACTAATTCCCAAATCGCGATCGCAGATCCAGCTACAACTCCCGAAACTGCCACCGCCGCCGAAGTCTTCAGCGCCAACTGTGCCGGCTGTCACATCAACGGCGGCAACATTATCAGGCGCGGCAAAAACTTAAAACAAAAAGCCTTGAAAAAATATGACATGGATTCCCTCGATAATATTTCCAACTTAGTAACCAACGGCAAAGGTATTATGCCCGCTTACAAAAATCGTTTGTCGGAACAACAAATTATCGATGTTTCAGCCTACGTGCTATCCCAAGCTGAAACTGATTGGAAATAGAACCTCGGTTATTATTTATGGCTTAGACAATCTTGCCACAGACATCAGATATTTCTTGATCGCAGGTTGAAGCGCGAACAGGGTTTCAGTTTCTGCTGGGACTGTTTCAATTAGCGATCGCCTGAAAAGCGATTCCAACGTCTTAAAAAAATCTGAGTCCCGATCTTGCTGAATATTTGAACACAATTTTTCAATATCAACAGGCTTGACTTCTTTCGCCATGCAGTGTAAGAGCTGGATTTCTAAGGATGATAAGCGATGAAACTGCCGAGATAACGTATCGCTATAATCTCCCAGAAATAGCCCATTTTTTAAAAAGTTAGCAATGCTTCCGCCAAACATATCCTTAATCGTTGTTGTGACTATTTTTAACGCTAAAGGATTGCCGCTGTATGCTTCTATCAGTTCTGAGTATTCACATTCTTCAGACAAACCCTTGTTTTTAAGGATTTCCACAGCCGCCTCTCCCAAACCACCCAATTTTAATGACCGTACAGCTTGATTTTGACCTTCTAACGCTGCAATTTCTTTAGGTTTTTCACAGCTAGTCAACAGCAAGCAACTTTGATGCTGCGATTTTGCTACTTGTTTCAGAAATTCCCCATATACTTGATATCCTTCTCGATAATTTCCTGTTAACTGCTCAGTGCTGAAAACAGCTTCCCACTCATCTAAAATTATTAGGCATCGACGCTTTTGTAAACACTGAATCAGCCGCTGGATACCATCAGCGATGATCGTCTGTTCTATTGCAGTTGTGGAAGCGATTAGTTTTTCTAGATAAGATTCAAGCTGCGAGCGATCTTTGAGAGCGATCGCAGCTTGAAGAAAAACTTTTTTATCCTGACTGATTAACCGCAATTTATCTAAATCGCTTAGTGGTTTATCTGATAAAGATTCGATCAAATTTGCCAGAGTATCTGCCAATAGAGGTGCATAACTGAGGTCTATCCAAATCAAGCACTCAAACTGGTCTTTAATCATATTTCTTAGCTTAGATGCTAAAGCAGTTTTGCCAATGCCACCCATACCCAATATAGCAACTAAGCGACAGTTTTCTTGTAAAATACATTGCTCTAAGTTAGCAAGTTCTGTTGTGCGCCCGTAGAAAATAGACGTATCAGCCAACATCCCCCATTCAGTTGGATTTTCAATGGGAGTTTGGGGAGTTTGGATATAATTTATCAATGTAGGATGCAATGTTTCTACATTCCCCTTTTGTTTATAACCAAATATTTCTAGCATACTTGGGATTTCTCTCCAGTCTTTGGGTTGTTGGAGCGTCAAAACTTCTATGTAGCGATACAGCCCTCTCGATAAGTCTACTCTAATACCGGCGCATTCGCGGTGGAGTGCGGTGGCAATTTCCGGGGGACTATAATTGCAAAGCAATCCTCGCAGGTAAGTTTTTTCTAAAGGAGTGAGTCGCTGCTTTGTACTGCTAGCGTACTCTTGTTTGGCTGCTGTCAAGTCTGCATATAACTGTTCGAGATTCCAGCAAGCCGCAGCCTCTATAAACTTCTGTTCTGGTATTTGTAAGGATTTATTTAGGTTTGTCATGGTATATTTATAATTATTTATAATTATTTACAATTGTACCTGCTTAAGGCACTAACTTTTTGTGTATTCTTCTCCCACATTCCGCACCCTCAACTGTCGCAATCGGTTTTTACTTATTTTTATCGAACCCTCAAGCTATAAATTATACTGATATACCGTAGATAAAAAATATTTTTCTAATAACATATAACTTTTTACTTGAAAAATTGATTTTTATAAGTAATTATGCTGTGTGACACCGTAGGGTGCGGAATGTGGGTTTTACTGATGTCAGACAATGTTTTACATAAATTGTTAAATTTATTTAAAATAAAATTAATTCCCGCGTTGGTATATTTTTTACAAAAATACCTAATAAAAATACTAATAGCTCTTAGGTTACTTATCAGTCTTAAGTGTTTTATAAATGTAGAAGGCAGTATTTTATAACACCTGCTATCAAAAAAGTTAAGAGGACAGTTTAAATGGCATCAGTTCAAGTGACAAATCAGTTAACTGCAACTGACAAGGAGATCCCGACTCCTAATAAGTTCGATGGTTCTGCAAGAACTCGCGCTAAAGATTACCTTTTAAAAGTAGATTTAGTTAATCAGCCTATATCAATTGATCTTTTTAAAGATCTAAGCATTGGCTTCGACCCTTACGTGCAAGTTTTTCAGGTACCCAAAAACAGCACGGGTGCGAATGTCGCTGATACGAGTGGTCTTCTTGTTGCTGAGGATGATGATAGCGGCACCAACCAAAACCCAAAAATACCGGGTTTTGGTACCCAATACTCCAATGGTGCTTCTAACCCGCTTACAAGTGTGCCTGGTGTGGACTATGTAGTCCGTGTGACTAGCTTTAGGGAGTTAAACCAACTTCCTAGGCCTTTCACATTACAGGTTTCAACTCCCAGTGGCAATGTCACCTTGAATGATGTCCTAACAGGTGCGCCTGTAAATCCAGGAGGCAGTAGTGGCGTTCCCGTGGCGCGTTTCTTTGACAAGACGGCAGGAGGGCATTTTTATACTACAGATCCAATAGAGAAAAGTGACCGACTAACCAACCCTGCTCGTTTCCAGAGTGAAGGCGATGAATTTGTTGCTCCAGGCGACGGTAATGCCAAGGTTGAACGCTTCTTAAATACGGCATCAGGAACCTATTTCTTTACGAATAAACCTGGTGAGATAAGCTTTGTTCGCACCTTACCCCAGTTCCGCGATCAGGGGGAGGTTTTCAATTCATATAGCACGGCAGTTCCGGGTGCAATACCCGTCTATCGTTTTACTAACCTGGCGAGGGAACGGGAAAATTCGCTAAATATTACACACTTTTTCACAGCAAGCGACGAGCAGCGGCGTGCGGTACAGGGGAGGTCAGATTTCCGGGATGAGGGAGTTGCTTTTTATGCTCTTCCCCCTGCCTAAGCAGGCAGTTGGATTCATCTAGGTTTAAAATGAGTAGTAGGGTGCGTGCGACGCATCCTACTTTTTTATGTATTAAACTTTTGGGTAACAAGCGATATTTTGGTCATCCTATGAACAATCTCAGTAAAAAACCTTCCTTTTTCAAGGCTTTAACAATCATTAGCTTGTGTTTGTATCTAACCTTAACTCTCAGCCCGCCCGCTTTCGCCTCGATTCACAAGTATCCAGAAGCGGGCGACAGAGTAATGTTTCGTTCCGTACAAAGCCTGCGCGATACTGATGACAAAGCGTGGCAAGTGGTTTTGTACAAACGAGTAAAGTCGGGAATAGTAAATTCTTTTAATCTGAGATTGGTAGGGTTTCCAGGAACAGAATTGCAGCACCCTGTGCCGCTGAATGTGGCTGCGGGAAGTCGCGCAATGGGCATGGCTAATGATATTTGGAGCGAGTCGGATTTGCCGATTAATGTCGGAGAATACGATTTTAAATCAATCATTACACAAGTCGAAAGTAATCAGCCTTTGCGGTTGAACTTGCCTGTGAAAGGTGAAAAACAAGCTGCGTTGCTGGTTCCTCCTTTTGCTGTCAGAGAATGGCGACTGTTGTTAGAAACCAACTAATGCCTGTGACAATAAATTGTGCTACATTTTTAAATTTGATATCATTTTTAAAAATTAGATGATTCCTAGACATGGCAAGGGATTGCCAGTTTTTTTTCAAAGTATCCTACACTGTTTATGTGTAGCTTAAGTTGCAAGAATAGCTGTTAAATCATCAATTGAATCGCATTTTTGAGTAAAAATTGATACAATTCTCCACTGATAAATCGATAGATTAAAATATGCCTTAAGGTAGATTTGACCTATTTGAAGGGCGATCGCGAAACAAACTAAAATCAGAGTTAGTCTGGTGACAAAACTCCAATGTTTACGTGCGTGCCTTCAGGGTGAATCTACTATGACTTTAATCAGTACCATTGTCCAAAAAGCTTTAAAAACGGGTTATTTAACGGTTGAGGCAGAAGAAATGTTGCGACAGCAGTTGCAGATGACTAAGTACGGTTTGGAAGATTTTGAGGCTTTTATTACTTTGCAAAAAGAGGTGATGGAGGGCCGGGTAAGACATCAGGCTTTGGAATTGTTGCGAACTAGCAGGTGTTCTGCGACTGCTTGAATTTGGATAAATTGGATAAAAATGTCCAGCATCTTCTGTTTTTATCCCTAACAGTTCGCGACATTCAGACCAAAGAAACCGGGTTTTTTATCCTTACTCTGGGTGAAAACGCGCCTTTTCGTAAAAAAAACCCGGTTTATGACCGCCTTTGCGTGCAAGACTGCCTAATTAGAAAATTGCGGCGCACCGGAGAACTTGACAAAAATACCCAAATCAACAATAATTGTAGATTGTCTGTCTAAATCCTGCTCGGATCAGGTCGAGACATTCCAAAAGCTGGAGAGCAGCCGTCAAAAGTCCACAGCCAAAAGTCCACAGCCAAAAGTTCATAACTAATGACTGATGACTAATGACTAATGACTAATGACCAATGACTAACCAGCTACCTGTACGGCAAACCCAACGACTATCCCATGACCTACGCAATTATTGAGACCGGCGGCAAACAATTTCGAGTAGAACCGGGCCGCTTCTACGACATCGAACTGCTTCACGTCGAAGCTGAATCACAAGTCACCATTGACAAAGTATTTCTGATCCAGCACGAAGACGACGTTCATATCGGCCAGCCTCTAGTAGAAAATGCCACAGTCGAAGGAACTGTGCTGCGGCATTTCCGGGGCCGCAAAGTCCTCGTCTACAAGATGAAGCCGAAAAAGAAAACTCGGAAGAAAAAAGGACACCGCCAAGAAACAACTCGGTTTATGATTGACTCTATTACAGTCAATGGTGTTGTTTTGGCCGCGAGAGATTTGTCTCAAGCAGTTGTGGAAACTCCCCAAACTGGCGAAATTGAATCAGAATAAACAATAGTAAATAAAGTTGAGGACATTATGGCCCATAAGAAAGGTACAGGCAGCACACGTAACGGACGCGACTCTAATTCCCAGCGTCTTGGTGTCAAAAAGTACGGCGGTCAAGTTGTCAAAGCTGGCAACATTTTGATTCGTCAACGCGGCACGAAAGTTCACCCCGGTAATAATGTTGGTATCGGCAGAGATGATACTTTGTTTGCTTTGGTTGATGGTGTTGTGACTTTTGAAAGAAAGGGCAAAACTCGCAAGAAACTCAGTGTTTATCCTGTGGTTGCAGCGGCGACTGAAGCTGTGGCTGAAGCTGTCGCAGTTTAATTTTATGCGTTCCTGGGTTTTGCCTGGGAACGTATATAATTGGGGATATGTTTCCTGATTTCATATCTCAATATACCCATATCCTCGACTTCTTAAAGAAGTCGGGGATGTCATGTTTGGTAGACAATTTTTGTGAGAAATTCGGAATGATTTAACCGCAGAGGCCGCAGAGGCCGCAGAGGAAGAGAAGAGAGAGATGAATCATTTGGATGCCAAGGGATTTGATATGATTCGCTCGCTTTGTGGCTAGCCTCCTCCGACGATTGTGACTACTTCTAAGATGTCGCCCTCTTGGATGTTTGTGGTTTCCCAAAATTGTTTGTGCAGGATTTCGCCGTTGTACTCCACAGCTATTAAGCGCGGGTTTAATCCTAGTTGTTCTAGTAATTTGGGTAACGGTGTGTCGATCGCACAATTGCGTTTTTCTCCGTTAACTTCCAGCGCAATTTGATTTGTCATCATTTAAATATTATCAGTTTTTAGAGCTGCCTCGGTACCAAAATTATATTTCAATATGTTTGAAATGAAAAGACTCGCCGGTTTGAACCGCCAGAAAGTCAGACAAAACCCGAACTCAGACGGGTTATATCGGTATACGAAACCCGCCCGACAAATTGCTAATCAACTAAGCTAATAAATTTAGCTTGTCCCTCGCAAAGCTTTCTGGGCCTTCAGATTCTGCATCCGAATCAACTGCGAGATCAAAAACTGCGTGACTAAAGTAGGCTGTTCTGCTTCCATGATCGATCGCACTACGGCAACTCTTTGAGATCCAGCATTCAATACTTGATCGAGGTTGTTGATATCAATTCCGCCGATCGCAAACCAAGGAACAGGCGACTTATCAGCAGCATACCGCACATAGTCCAAACCCGCCGCCGGCTTGTTTGCTTTCGTCGGAGTTTCGTAGACAGGCCCAACTCCAATATAGTCGGCTCCCGCATCAATAGCTCGCTGCATTTCCTCGCCATTGGTAGTCGAACAGCCGATAATCCGTCCCGGGCCGAGCAACCTGCGCGCCTCGGCTACAGGCAAATCTTGCTGCCCTAAGTGTACGCCGTCGGCATCCACTGCGATCGCCAAATCCACGCGATCGTTCACAATCAGCAAAGCATCGTAGCGGTGACAAAGTTCGCTCATCTGCCGCGCGTTGGCCAACCTTGCGCCGTCGTCAGAGGTTTTGTCGCGGTACTGCACCAAAGTCAGCCCGCCTTGCAAAGCAGCTTCCACGACTTGTAACAAATTGTCTCGGGGCGAAGTTACCAGATATAAGTGCGATCGAAGTAACTGCTGGTAGCGCCGGTAAGCCAGCAAATCGCTTTCGAGAGTATACACCCGATAGCGCATCTGCTTAAAAGCCTTGCCCATATTTGGATCGTAAACTTTGCCGTACTCTTCCAGTACCCGCAGAGCTTCTTCCACCCGACAGAAATTCGCCTCCAGTAGCTGCTGGATGCTCGATCGCTGCTCTTCCTGCGGGTGAGTCAACTCCGTCCCCGGATCTGCCGGCGTATCCCTAGCGCTGCGTAATTCTGCCGTGTGCCAAGCCGCCAATTCCTGACGCAGTTGTTTGCACGCCAGGGCCTTTTCGGCGTTGTTAAGACCAAACCTGCACCATTCTTCAATAATTCTCAACCCTTCGCGCGCGCGGTCTAGATTTGCATCTAAAATCCGGCAGAGTGCCGGCTGTGCCGGTAAAGTTCTGTTTTGTTTCTCGGTCATTCAGAACCACCTTAATTAAAATTAATCCTACCTTTCAAACTGCTACATTCTCCCACACAGTCAAGATTGTGGCAAAAACGACCGACCTAATTTTGGCATCAACGGATCTAAATTTGACAAATTTTTAAGTTTTAGGGAATTTGAAAAAAACAAAGCATAATAGATCAAACTTGATCAAAGTGGAATCGTTAAACTGCATACCACACTTCGGAGGAGAGCCGTCAGGTTAGCAGAGCAAAACAAAACATGGCGTTGCTGAATTGGGAGATGAAATCTGTAGGGGCAATCCCCCCGTGGTTGCCCCCACCGCCGACGGGGTAAGCACGGGGGCTTTACCCCTACAAATCCATCATACTTTCATTCAGCAACGCCAACAAAACATTAACAGCAGAAAACGCCAGCAGGCGGGTGAAATCAAACTGCGATCGCCAAAACCAGACACGAAACAGGGAATGCGAAATTTGGCTCAAAGATAAATTGTGTTTTTTTATGTTCCTAAATTCAAAACAGAGCGAGTGCAAAGAAAATCGTAGCTTGCGGGGCGGAACGCCATCGCCAAGGAAAGCTTTAAGTTCTTGCTTGCTGCTCGTCTTTGCCAGCACAGCTTTTTATAGCCCTCAAGCCTCAGTTGTCGCTGCGGGTATCCCCCCGGTGCAGCTTCTTTCTCAAGCGCCAGAAAGCAACATTAACATACTCTACGTGAGTTCTAGCGGTGGTAGCGACACAGGAGGTAACGGGAGCGATCGATCGCCATTCAAAACCCTCACCTACGCCTTAAGCGTAGCCCCGCCCAAAACAGCAATTTTACTAGCGCCCGGTACTTACAGCGCTCAAAGCGGCGAAAAATTTCCATTAATGCTCAGACCCAGCGTGACTGTCCAGGGAAATCCCAACACTCGCGGCCAGAATATTGTGATCAAAGGCGGAGGAGAATTCCTCAGCCCGACTTCGGCGGGTCAAAACATCGCAATTTTAGGCGCAGACGGGGCGGGACTCAGCGGGGTGACAGTGACAAATACCAACTATCGCGGTTACGCTTTGTGGATCGAATCGAGTTCTCCGACGGTTGTCAACAATACTTTTTCGGGGAGCACTCACGACGGGATTTCGGTAGTGGGAACTGGAAGGCCGACGATTGGCGGCAATGTTTTCTCGAAAAATGGAGCTAACGGGATTACGATTTTTGGCAGTTCCCGGCCGGAAGTTCGAGATAATGTGTTTGAAGACACTGGATTTGGCGTGAATGTAGCGCAGAACGCCTCGCCTTTGCTGATCGGTAACAAAATTACTCGGAATAAGGACGGCGTCGTGGTGCAAGCTGATGCTAGACCGGTGCTGCGTAACAATTATATCGAAAGTAACAAGCGGGACGGAATTGTGGCGATCGCCCGAGCTCTGCCGGATTTGGGAACTGCGGCCGAACCGGGGGGCAATGTCATTCGCAACAACGGTCAGTACGATGTCAACAATGCGGCGAAAGGTCAAGTAATCCCAGCTTACGGCAATCAATTGTTGAGCAATCGCACGACGGGTTCGGTAGCTGTGGCTGGAACTTTTAGCCCGCCTGCGCCCATTGCGGGCAGTGGTTTGCTGCTAACGTCCGATCGATCTGCGAGTATCGGCGGCCCTGAAACTTCTCTCCCTGTTTACACTCCGGGGCGGCTAACTCCCCGAGTTGAAAGAGCGCTAATTGCGCCACCACAGCCTGTTTCCATAAGGTCGTCTAACCCTCAGTTGCGGCAAGAAATTGCTCCGATAAATGCCACTGCTGCATCGATTGTTCCAGGGGCGATCGCAATTCCCGTACCAGATCCCGATGCTCGATCTGTTCGAGAAAGTTCAGTAGAGCAACCAATAATTTCGCCCAATTTTGATAGGTCTAGTTCGGTTTCTTCCGAGGGTAAATTGCCGGTTCCTGGCCGCAACATTCCTCTAGGAAGGGGCGGCTACGTACCTGCTATTTTAGGGGGTAATTCTGTGGCAGGTTCGGAGAATTCGCCGTCATTCGATCGAGCTATTGCTTTGGGTTTCCGGTATCGAGTTGTGGTGGATGCCCAGAGTTCCGGCGACAGACAAAAAATACTCTCCTTGGTTCCCGATGCTTTTCGGACTTTTACCAACGGGCGATCGGTAATGCAAGCCGGCGCTTTTCGGGAGCGCGAAAAAGCTGACGAATTGCTCCAAATTCTCACCGTTAACGGTTTGAATGCTCGCATTGAAGATATTAAATGAAATGGGCTTGGCAGTTGCCAGTTGTTTGTTGTCAGTTGTTTGTTGTTAGATCAATTCCGGTTGCATTCCTCATGATGTTGACTGTTGACTGTTGACTGTGAATCGAATAACTGAAAATTGCACCGAGATAGGTGGTGATTTGTAAAAATCCTTCATGAATTGCCCTCTAATTTATCACCTGACGATGCAGCCGGAAACGATATTATTAAGCTGTAACGTGTAGCGCAAATAAACATTGCATATTCAGGGCGGGACACCCCACTCATTGTTTTATTGTTTTTTGATATACAGTTTAAATGCCGCAACAGCTTATTAGCTAATGCCAACCACCAACCACCAACTGCCAACCACCAACTGCCAACCACCAACTGCCAACCACCAACTGCCAACTGCCAACTGCACGCAAAATTTTAGGGCCTAGCATATCGGATGCCAGACCCTAAAACATTTGTGAGTTAAATTGATTCAAGTGGGTTTTTAGCTGTGCTGAAATCCAGCAAAACTACTACTAAAGTTTACTTTTTGGCAATTGCTCTGCGGGCGATATAGCTAATAGCGGAGCCTATGCAGACTTCTGTGTTTGACTGCGCGATCGCCATTCTAACTTGTTGACATTCGATTTCTCAAATCGCCTCAAGCTATTTCACAAATCTCGATCGCAAGATCAACCTTTCTTTGCTAATAAACTATACGATTCAGGCATGGCCTGCGAACTAGAGTCGATCGGGACAAATACTCTAATTTCAAATTTTTTATCCAAGTTTTTTTTGCTTCTTGGTTCTGCCCCTCATGTATTTAACATAACACCAACTTCCGCCATGACAATACTTTCTTTACTAAACTTGACACTTTTTAAGTCATTAGTCATTAGTCATTAGTCATTAATCATTAGTCATTAGTCATTAGTCCAACGTCATGTTTTGCTGTCGCCTCGGAGCTTTCCGTACAGCGTCATCAGGAAGAAGGTATATACAGCAGGCTTTTTAGAGTTCCAGACTGTATGTTTAATTAGGTTGATGGACTTAACAATTTGTACGATCGCCCGTTAGCCCTCGCAGAGGATCGCGCCATGTGCATATAGCGGTTGTCAAGAAAGTGAGGTATGCCCGGCGCGGGCCTATGCCCTGCGCGGGCCGATGCCCTGCGCGGGCCAGCGACAGCTCATCTTTCTGAGAAATGCTATATCCGACAGTATTTGCTGGCTTTCAGCGCAGCAAAGCTTCCCAAGTAGCGCGGCCGACAATGCCGTCTGCTGGTAGTTGATATTGTAGCTGAGCAGCCTTGACAGCAGCTTGAGTTTCCGCCCCGAAAACGCCGTCAGCACTAACGCGCAAAAATCCCTTCGCCCGCAGTCGTTCTTGCAAATCTCTGACCGCCGGGCCCCGCATTCTTCTTCTCAAAATCGGAAAATTGGTGGGCTGCGGTTGTGGGTTAATCTCTGAGTTTTCTGCCGTTGCAGGATTGTTGGCGATCGGGCTTTCGATCGCCCCAGGAGTCGCAGGAAACAGCCGGTTCCAAGTATCTTGACCGACAATACCGTCTGGGGCGATGCCTGCTGCTTCCTGGAACTGAGACACAGCTTTAGCGGTGCTTTGCGAGAAAATCCCGTCTACACTGTCAGCGTAAAATCCCAACAACGCAAGAGCAGCTTGAAGTTCGCGCACTTCCGAGCCGCGGCTGCCCAATTTGATGGCGGGACGGACGATCGCACCTGTTTGGGCTGTTTGGGCGATCGGGCTATTATTGTTAGCGGGTTCGGAGGCCGGTAGCTGTGCAGCAGCAGGAGTAGAGGCGATCGAACTTATTGCCAAAAAACCGCACAAACCCCAGCCTAGGGGCCAACTCAGAACCTCGCGAGCTTCATTCCAGCGTGCTGTCTGGTTTCGGGACATGGAAAATTCGACCTCTGTCTGCACAACTCTTGGCGATCGTACATCAAATCTGGCAAAAATTGGGCATCGGGCATCGGGCATCAGGCATCGGCCAAACAGGGCATCGGGCATTTTTGATTCTCAGCGCTTCCCTCCGAGCAAAAAATTAATCCCCTGAAATAGCTGCAATTGGCAAAAAAACTGCTAGATTGCCGTAGAGCAAACAGTCAATTACCCATCACCAAGCGGAGTACCGCTATGATGAGGGCTTGTATCTACGCTCCACCGCAATTCTGAAAACCTTTGCAGGATATCAGCTTTAGTTTCATCGCGCGACACATCGGGGGATACTGACAAGCTCCCCGTACTCGTCCAGTCTTGCCGAACGAGCAACGTTCTCATTGCAATGTTTCGCGCCCCAACCAAATCAGCGTGTAATTCATTACCACAACATTCACAGCGAAACATTAGCCCCTTGTTCGGTCGATTAGCCTTCGAGGTATGCCCACATTTAGGGCAACTCTGCGAAGTGTAATGCGCTGGAACTTTAGTCGCTAAACTACCAGTCAAATTAGCTTTGTAGTGAATGTAACCGTGTAATTCGGCGAAAGACCATCTAGCGCTGTTCCGATTAGCTTTGCGCTGTTTCTTGCTTGCCTTTTTGCCAGATTTTGACTTCGTTCTTTCACGGATTCCGGTCAAGTCTTCCAGTCCAATCAAGCTAACCGGCTTGGCTATTTCTTTACTGATTTGGTGGTTCACATCAGCGATAAACCGTCTCTCCCGTCCCGATAAAGCGATTAATCTTCGCTTGGCCGAACGGGTGTCTTTACGCTGTAAAGTTCTTCGAGCCTTCTGATATTGATTGGCTCGATGTCGTGATGCTTTACCGGAATAGAAGGCAGACTTATTGTTGAGGTCTGTTTCTACTGCCAGATATCTCATTCCCACGTCAACACCAGCAATTCTGGTGATGGTAGTTGGCTCAATATCTGGTAATTCAATCTCAATACTTACCATTAAATAGTAAGTTTTGGAAGAACGCTGGTAAACTATCTTCGCTGCTCCAATTTTTGAGCAGGATCTGATTAAGTCTAAGTGTTTATTCCAGCCTTCATAAGAGACAACGATACGACCATTCAATGTTCCAATGCTGACTTGCTGACCGGGCTTAAAGGAATAGTCGCGCTAGTAATTCAAGGTCACGGTTCGAGACGAGTATCTGGGAGCTTTGTCAAGCCCTTTAAATCGCTTCTTAGTGTATCCTTTTTTTATTACTTCGCTATTCTGTTTAACCTTTGTCATCAATGCTTTAAATGTTGCAGCGACTTGCCTGGGTACGTTACACGCCATCTGCGCGCCTAACTTAAAATCAGAGCGCAAATTGTTGTAAACCAGTTTTTGCAACTTAGCGCCCTTGCTAGACTTGCCATTGTCGAAAGCAATTACCGAGGTATAGTTCAAAGCGTCACGATAAGCTAACGTAGTATCGCGTACTACTGATTTCTGATCGGCTGTGAGCTTTAACTTTAGTTTGGCGGTGATAACTTGGTTCATGGTTTCAACAGACTCTGTAACCATCTTATCTGTTGAAAACGCCAAAGGCAATAGTTCGGGCAAAGATTTGTTCGCTTACTGGCGTTGCTGAATTAGGAGATGAAATCCTCCGGGCAATCCCCCTGTGGTTGCCCTCACCGCCGACGGGGTAAGCACTCTTTGCTTTACCCCTACAGACCCATCATACTTTCATTCAGCAACGCCACCGATTTTTCTGCCCCGTTGCGATTGTTCGCAAACTTTGGAGACGCGGGTTTATGTCTCCATCGTCACGGGTGGGTCTTTGACAATTAAAATTGTATCCAATATAAAGCCGTCCTACAATAACGGGGTTTCCACCCACATTTTCCGATGACAAAATCCAGCATCCCCACCAGAACCGCCAGCCAAATAGACATCGGCAACGTCAACATCGGCAACTTCCAAGTCGGCAGCATCAGCGGCAATAAATACAACGATTTCAACGCCAACGGGCGGCCCGATGGCGGCGAAGTGCCAATTCCCAACTGGCAAATCTACCTCGACCTCAACAACAACGATCGACTTGACTTTAACGAACCTTCCACCGTCACCAACGCCCAAGGCAACTACACCTTCGCCAACCTGCCGCCTGGGACTTACCAAGTTAGGGAAGTCCAGCAGCCGAACTTTCGCCAAACTACGCCCAATCCCGCGCCCATCACGATTAACAGCGGGACTTTTGCTGGCAATATCAATTTTGGCAACAACTTCAACGCCGGGACGATCGCCGGGACAAAATTCAACGACATCAACAGCAACGGCCGCCAAGACCCAGGGGAACAACCCCTAGCTAACTGGCAAATTTATCTCGACCTCAACCGTAACAACAGGCTCGACGGCGGCGAACCTTCTACTATTACAAACCTTCAAGGCAATTACGCATTTGTCAATATTCCTGCAGACACATATTTGGTGAGAGAAGTCCAGCAACCGGGTTTTATCCAAACTACGCCAGACCCTGGCCCGATTAACGTTACTTCCAATGCCAATATCAACAACGTCAATTTTGGCAATGTCTTTTTTGTCGGCAGCATCAGCGGTATTAAGTACAATGACCTGAATGCCAACAGCATCCGAGACGCGACTGACCCGCCTCTGGCTAACTGGCAAATTTATCTCGACCTCAACGGCAACAACAGCCTCGATCCGGGCGAACCGAATACCATCACTAACCCGGAAGGTAACTACACTTTTGGCAATGTTTCCCCCGGCCGCTATTTGGTGAGGGAAGTTCAGCAGCCCGGATGGGTTCAGACTACGCCAAATCCAGGGGCGATCGACATTACGGGCAACACTAACGCTGTCGGCGTCAACTTCGGCAACAATTTCCCCACCGGCAGCATCAGCGGTTTCAAGTTCAACGACCTCAACGCTAACGGTATCAACGAACCGACGGAACCGAGAGTTGCCAACTGGCCGATTTACATCGACCTCAACAACAACAACGCTAGCGATCCCAATGAACCTTCGACTTTAACCAACCCCCAAGGCAATTTCTCTTTTATCAACTTGCCCCAAGGCACTTATTTCGTGAGGGAAGTCCCGCAGCCCGGTTTTCGACAAACCACGCCAAGTCCGACTCCTATTACCGTCGGTAACGGCACAAATGCGACTAACCTCAGCTTTGGTAACGTGTTGGTAACGGGGACGATTAGCGGTGTCAAATTTAACGATTTTAATGCCAACGGTCGCCTCGATGCCGGGGAACCGCCGATCGCCAATACCCAAATTTACATCGACCTCAACAACAACAGCAGTTTAGATCCGGGCGAAGCGAGTACCTTGAGCGACAGTCAGGGGAATTACAGTTTCCGCAACGTTCCGGTAGGTAGTTACGTAATCCGGGAAGTTCAGCCTCCGGGCTTCATTCAAACGACTCCGCCTGCGGTGGTTGTTGTCTCGGCAGATGTTCGGGCTAGCACTATCGATTTGCTGACGGGAGAGGCTGAGGGTCGATCGGCTAAATCTTTGAGTGGCGACTCGCTGACGGATGGGGGCAACTCTGCGGGTGCGGAACCGGAGGCTTTGATGGCGGCGGATAGCTTGCTTTCGAGCGCTGGTCGTGCTATTTATCCAATTAGTGATTTTTTGGTCGATCGACAAGCGGCGAGTTTAGGCAATCTTCCTAACTTGGGGCAACAGAATGTCGGTCGGGAGCCAAATACACAAGTGGGTGAATTTGTCAATAAAAACGAATTAATTAATTGGAATCTCGGAAACTCTTTCGTGCCGTCGGGTGCGAGGGATTTGTCGGTGATGTAGGGTAAAAAAAAGTAGGCGCGGCGCGGCGATCGGGAACCGGAATCGCCGCGAAGCCCAAACCGCCGATCGACAGTGGGAAGTGGTTAAAGGGCGATCGCGTGATACCGTATTGTTGGCAACCTCCAACACTCAAGCCTGAGTTCCGGCAACTCCGAAGCAGGCTTGTATATTGGATGCAAGATTCAGAGGCTTTAGGATCGATCGTGAGTGAGAAACTATCAGACAGTTCCCCAAGGCCGACCGACATATTTCCAGGCAAAGCAAGTCAGTTCGAGTCCGATCGCTCGATCGGTCTAAAGTTTTTTCAGGTTGGCAATCCCAGAGGCTGCGATCGCCTCTTCACAGCGAACCGTGACAAACCTGAATGATGCAGCCTGACTAGATATCGGGGAGAACACTAAGTCTTAGGCTTTTTAAAGCTCGAAACAGCAAGTAAGTAGGGACACAGAAGGCGTGCAAATCTTGAAGAGGTTGCCCTCAAATTGCCAGGGTTCTTCAAAACCTGATATACTTGCCAGCGACAAAGCTTGAGGCATTGTTGTGTGAGATGGGGAACATTACCTCAAGCGCAGACGTATGTAAAATCGAGTGGCAATTGTCAGCGACTAGCAAAAGCTACTCAGCTATTGACAAACCCATACAGTAGTCTGTAATTAACGTGGATTTAGGTGTGAAGGAGAGAAATCATGGCAGATTTAACTAACGAAGAGCGGATTGCCCAGCAATTACAGGTTGGGAATGCAGGCCCGGCAATTATAGGCATCAAGTTCAATGACTTGAATGCGGATGGGATCAGACAGGCCAATGAACCGGGTCTGGCAAACGTCCCCATTCTCCTCGAACCTGCGGTCGGCAGCAACGGCACATTAGATGCAGGGGATGTCTCCGTACTGACAAACGCCAACGGATCGTTCTCATTCATCAATCTTGTTCCCGGCAACTACGTACTCACAGAAACCACAGTACCCGCAGGTTTCCGTAGTACGACTCCCAATCCCCTCGCTGTAACTGTTGGAAACACAAACGCCAACGTTTTCTTTGGCAACACCCAAGTTGTGGGCAGCCGGATCGTTGGATGCAAATACCTAGACGTAAATGGCGACGGCTTTCGAGACGGGAATGAACCGGGCATTAAAAATGTCAGGATATATCTTGATATAAATGGCAACGGCCAACGCGATGCAGGCGAACCCAACACCCTAACAGACAAAAATGGTGCGTGGTCGTTTGACGTAGCGCCCGGAACCTACAAAGTTCGGGAAGAACGGATCGCACCACAAGTTGATGCAAACGGACTAAGAGTTAACAGTCCGACCGCAGAACCTTTAGAAACACAAGATTTCCCCCAAAGCACCCCACCCAACAACATTCCCGTACTCGACGTAACGGTAGCCGCCGGCCAAACCTTTGCCTGCGCTCAAGTTGGTGACACTCCGCTCTATCAAATTGAAATTAACAAATTTCGGGACCTAGACCGCAGCGGCACGCGAAATGTGGTCAATGGAGTTTTGGAATCCCCCATTGCTAACGTACCCTTCATTTTAGATTTGAACGGTAACGGTCGCTGGGATGGAGCCGCCGCTGAACCAGTTGCCATCACCGATGTCAACGGAGTGGCTACCTTTAAAAATTTGCGAGCGGCCAATTATTCAGTTTTGGAAGTTTTTCCCCAAACCTCTCTGAGCGAAGTAGGTGGGCCTAACATTCCTCCCGGCAATCTCAATGCTCCAGTAGCAACAACTCCCAACCCCGCTCTGGTTTCTGCACCAGGCCCGCAGGCACGGTTCCAGGCCTCGATCAGCAGAGAGCAACCGCTGTTAGTAGCAGACTCAACCTATACACTGAAACCAAACGACCCTAAATTCGTAGACAACAACTTAGACGGCATCCAACAGCCAGGGGAACCTTCTATTGCAGTCACGGGTGTACGACCGATTTTTGCGAACACGCCTTTGGCTTTCCCAGCGACTAACCCCTCACCGGCACTTACCTTTACTCCTGTGGGAGCTAATACTGGCGCTGGAACGAATGCTGGTGTGGGCAACACTCGACCTAACATCACTGTATTCAAATACAATGACCTGAACGGAGACGGTCGCTACGAGCCAACTCAGGGTGAAGCACCCCTTAGCGGTGTTACCGTCTTCATCGACACCAACAATAATGGGGTTGCTGACACCGGAGAACAACAAATACAGACTAATGCCCAAGGAAGAGGAGCATTTACCAACTTGGCGACGGGCAGTTACACCGTGCGAGAAGTCGTACCGGCTGGTTTCTCGCCTTCTACATCTGTTGCTGTTCCCGTGACTCTGAGCACTCAGGACGCTAACGTTACTTTTGCCAACACGCCGAACAGCAACATCACCGGTTGCAAATTCGAGGACTTTAACCTCAACAGCTATCGAGACGGAAATGAACCGGCGATTCCCAACGTTACTGTCTATCTCGATACGAATAACAACGGTGCTTTGGATGCAGGGGAAGCCACTACGACTACCGATCAGTTTGGTCGCTTTGCGTTCAACAATTTGACTCCGGGTACTTACAACCTTCGAGAAGTACCTCCTCCTGGTTTCTTCCAGACGACTCCAGCGCTGAATATTGTTCTGGGCCCCAATCAAACTTTTACCTGCGCTTTGATTGGCAACTCTCGCACCTATGACCTGTCGGTGCCTAAATTCCGAGACGACAACCGTAACGGCACACAAGATCCAGGCGAACCGCCCCTGGTCGATATCCCATTTACTCTGGATTTGAACAAGAACGGCCGCTACGATCCGGCAACTGAACCTCTGGTAAGAACGGATGCTAACGGGATTGCTGTATTTCCCAATTTGTTCCCTGAGAACTACTCGGTTTTGGAAGTCTTCGATCCGAGCGTTCAAAATCCGTTCCCGATCCCAACCGGGCCCAATCCTGTTACCTTTAACGTGCCGGGCCCCAATACTTCGCCTTCGGTGCCTCTACCAGCGGCAACAAGAACTGGTTCTAGCATCGATTTGCTGACTGGCGACGCGGGTGTTGCGGCTGCTAGCACCGATCCTTTGACTAACGGTGGCGGTTCCGCTGTGGTGCAAGCGAGCAGTGTTGATAGCTTGCTCGCTCCTACACCAGAAGGCGTAAGTAGCTTTATTGACTTCAACGCTTTGAAAGATGCGGCGGAAGCTTCCATCGTATCGTTTTTAGAAGCTCAGAAGCTTGATGAACCTAAATTAATGTTGGGCGCTCCAACTTCGACTCCGCTGTTTTAAGGTTAGTTTGAGTCTCTAGTTTCAGACTCAGCAATTAGCAGCTAGTTGGTTTAAACTGCACGTCAAAATATAATTTTGGGGTGCAGTTTTTTGCGATCGCGACTTGTGCATAAATACCTTTAGGAGTTATATCAAGTAATATCCCGACCAGAGGAAGAGTTTTTGAAATTGTCAGTTATTGGCCAGTATTGTTGGTCAACTCGCCCCTACAAGTAATATCAAATCCATCTCAATAAAGTAGAACATTGGTGTTAAACAAAACAGTAATCCCGCCACCTTGGTAGCGGGATTGATAGGTTGCAGTTGAGCTATTCTCTAGTTTTGCCAGAGTGGAAATTAGCTTGCTGCTGAATTAGCTCATCTTAGCCATTTCTTGCTGAATCGTGCTTTTGGCTGCTTTAAATTTAGTAGCCATTTGTTCCATTTGGGCTTCGCTAAAGTTGCGGCGAATTTGAGGGAACATATCGCCTTCTTCTTGCTTGACGTGATCCTGAACCGCTGTTTTGAGCAGTTTGATTTGAGCTTTGAAATCCGCAGAACTAGGGTTCATAGCCTTGATTTTGGCGAGCATTTGCTTCATTTCTGCTTGCTCGTCGTACAGTTCTTGGGTATCCGTGTAGTAGCTGCGAACTGCGGGATAAACTATTTGTTCTTCGGCTTCTGCGTGCACGCTTAAGTCTTTGTAAAGTTGACCGAAGAATTCTTGCAGTTTTTGAGGATCTTCGGTTTTTTCGATTTCCATAAATAGGGTATCGACTTTGCGGTGATCCATTGTGATGATTTCGACAATGTTCATCTCATCTTTGGTGCGGGTGACAGCACCGCCGATGATGCCGCTCATAGCAGCGACGGCATCTTGGACGCGAGCCCAAACGCCTTGATCGGGGTCTTTTCCGGTCAGTTCCCGCACGCCCAAGATTTCGAGAACTCCTTTGAGTTGTTCTTGGTGAGCGCGGTTTTCAAAGTTAACTGTGTTGAGGGGAGTAATGGCTGCTTCGATGTCTGCGCCGACTACTTGAGCGGCTTTGTGAACTAACATTCCGGCCATTGTTTGTTGGTGTTTGAGCAGTTCGTGCTGACCCACTTTTTCAAACATTGTGAGTTCAGAACCTTTCATTAGTTTGTGAACTGCTTCGATCATTTTTGTGGTGGTTTCTTTGGGTTCGCTTTGAACCCCGTATTGGACGATCGTAGTTTCCAGTACGCCCAAGTTTTTGCGATCGTCTTCGAGCATATCGCGGAAGCGATCGCGCAGTTCGGAGTCGCTGCAGGAATTGATGAACAATTGTTCGTTAGCAATCAGCAGATTTTGCACTGCTTTCATGTCTGCTAATTTAGTTGCGATCGCTTGGCGCTTGGTATCTTCTAAGGTAGCTACCATCTGTCGTGTCTCCTCTCGATGTCTTTAGTGTTCTTTCGTGTTCTGATATCTTTTAATTTATTGGAATATTCCGATCGCTTCCTCTTTCTCCCGACTGATTCATTAATATCCCGCGCAACCTATTGACTTTTAAACAAAAAAATGGTATTAGATTAAGGCTAAGGTCGTTTTAAAAAAAAGCCAAAATTACCCTTAATAACAGCCAACAGTCAACAGCCAACAGCCAACAGCCAACAGTCAACTGAGTTTTGTATCAATTAATCCAGATCGCAAATCAGTAAAGCGTTACCATAGTTGCAGCCGAAGTTAACTAAAGTTTAAGAATAACTAGCTTGTCTCAACTGCTCGCTGCTTTAGAGTTCCCAGCCAATGTCTGGAAGCTGCACAATGGGTTAACGGTCATTCACCAACGGATGCCGGCCACACCTGTGGTTGCGCTAGACGTGTGGGTGAAGGCTGGCGCTACGCGGGAAACCGATGCTTGGTCGGGAATGGCTCATTTTCTCGAACACATGATATTTAAAGGGACGGATTCGATCGCCCCAGGACAATTTGACCGAGTAATCGAAAATCGCGGCGGTGTCGCCAATGCAGCTACAAGTCACGACTACGCCCATTTTTTCGTCAACGCTGCGGCTGATTATTTAGCAGAAACGGCGCAGCCACTGGCAGAATTGCTGCTGCGCGCTGCGATTCCCGATGCAGAATTCGATCGCGAACGAGATGTGGTGCTCGAAGAAATCCGCCAAGCTCAAGACAGTCCCGATTGGCTGGGTTTCCAAGCATTGATGGAAACAGTTTACCAGCGACATCCCTACAGGCGATCGGTACTAGGAACCGAAGAGTTGCTGATGTCGCGAACTCCCCACGAAATGCGGTGTTTTCATCGGTGGCACTATCAGCCGGATAATATGACTGTGGTGATAGTCGGGGGAATTGATGAACAACAAGCCAGAGACATCACAGAGAAAGCATTCGATCGATTTTCCGATCCGTGGGAATGTCCCAAATTTGCAGCAGAAGCGGAACCGCCCCTGGTAGAAATCCGCCGTCAGGAACTCCGCATCCCCCGACTGGAACAAGGGCGGCTGATGATGGCCTGGACTGGGCCGGGAGTTGAACAGTTGCAAAATGCTTGCGGCTTAGATTTGCTCTCAGTGTTGCTCGCAGACGGGCGGACTTCGCGTTTGGTCAGGGAACTGCGCGAAGAATTACAATTGGTAGAGGCGATAGAAAGCTCTTTCTCGCTACAACGGGAATCTAGTTTGTTTACTATTAGTGCAGTCTTGGAAGCGGATGATATCGAAGGAGTGGAAGCTCGGATTTGCGATCGGCTTTGGGAATTGCAATCTGAGCCGGTTTCGGAGGCAGAACTGATGCGCTGTAAGCGTTTGCTGTGCAATGACTTTGCTTTTTCGATCGAAACGCCGGGACAGTTAGCCGGTCTTTACGGATATTACAGTACGATCGCTACTGCCGAATTAGCGCTCAGCTATCCCACCACGATTAAAGCATTTCAACCATTAGACCTGCAGCGTCTAGCTCAACAATATTTATCTCCCCGTCGCTACGCGGCTGTGGTGCTCAAGCCTGTTTGATTGTTAAGCAAGTGAATATCAATAGACTTCAGATTTCACAGGAGAAGTCACGGACTCGATCGAGAAACCGCAGATATCAAACAGATAAACACTGATTCACCCAGATGATTTCAGGGTATTTTCCGATTTTGCAAAAGAGGTCTAATATCTTTTGTACCGGATAGATGTTTGTTTGTCCGAGGTTTTTTGCGCTTACGGCGCAGCCGGATCGAGTAGATTTTGTTACCAGAAAGTTGGGTCTAAAGCCCCGTCCTTATATAGCAATCCTAAATCATTATCACGTGCGGCGAACATAAATGTGATTTCCCCCAAATCCATCTGTAGGGACACGGCAGTGCCGTGTCCGGGAGACGGCAATGCCGTGTCCCTACAGACAATCATTTAGGA
>NZ_JAUBTN010000048.1:0-49024 GCF_036705055.1 Microcoleus sp. CZ3-B2
TGCCATTTTTTCAGAAGGGTATGAGAGCTATGTCCTTGATTGAGTCTATGTTTTAACGGGGTTGTCACCCCGTCAGGTTACTTCCTCCACAGAAATACCGCGCCGCTCAGCAGACTGTAAGAGATATTGCTCCAATTCAGGTGATAGATTCAGCGTCAAATTCATAAACCGCTCCTATTTGTTGGTAATTGCTGCGTTAAAACCTTCAATCTTCAATCTAAAATTGCCTAACTTCCCGGACGCAAATAATCCAAAAGCCTATCGCCCGAATCGGCCCGAATCAAAGCAACCACAACATCCGGCAAACTTCCCAAACTTGGATAAACAAAATAACGCGGTTCCCAGCGCGGCCCAAACTTATCTTTAAAACTGTGCAATCCCTTAAAATTATAAAACTTGCTCAAGTGATCCGAAAGATAAATCAAAACCTTTTCTAACCGCCCGGATTTACCCTCTTCTCCGACTCCCGCCAAAGCCGACAAACCCAAATCAAATTCTGCATAGCCCAATTCTTGACAGTGCTGCAACATCGAAGCAAATAAACACTCCATCGTGCCATTTTCTACCTCAGTGCGCCGCCGCATTAAATCAACTCCGATCGCATCATTACCCACAGATATCATATTCGCAAAAGCACTAATTTTACCGTCGGGAGTGTGAATTGCTACGGCGCGCGTTTTCTGCAAATATGCCTCGTTAAACCAACCCACAGAAAACTGTTTTTCCGCACCCTGAACCATTTGCAGCCACTCGTCGCTAACAGATTTCATTTGTCGCATCAATTCCAAACTTAAAGGAGGTTCGTAAAATTCAATACGATGGCCTGCTTTTGTCAGTCGGTTAATCGCAGTTCTTAAGTTTTGATTTGCCTTGCCTTTGAGAGTAAAACTTTTGAGATTTACAATCGCTTCTTCGCCAATTTGTAATACTCGAAAACCGAGAGTAGAATACATTTCTAAATCGTCGGGCAAAGTTTGATAAAATGCTGGATACCAATCGTTGCGATCGCAAAATTCTTGAAACCCCAGAATTGCCTCTTTGCGGTCTTCTGCAGGCCCGATGGGGTCTCCGAGGGCGATCGCGCCTCTACCTTTGGGCACGTAGGCGATCGTACTTTTTCCCGAAGCACTAAAATAATAAGATTTATCCTCAAGCAACGCCAGTCTCGCTAGGGTTGTCCGCCCGTATTCTGCTACAACTTCCTGAGCTTTATTGCGTTCCGAAATACTTGCCGAATTTCGCAGCAGCACCGGCCGCAGCAGCATCAAAAGTGCGTAACCAAGCGTTACCGCACCGACAGCATAAATCGAATCTGCGAAAAAGTTAGCAAACCGAGTTTTCGGAACCAAACCCGCATTGTCCGCCGTAAAAAACATAGCGAAAGTCTGGTACAAAGCATCGTCCAAATTGAAATTAACTGCTCGTTCGTTAACTTCAAAACGCCCGTCCAATATATAAAAACCAGCCGTACCGTAAGCGAGTGTAAATAATAAAGCGCCTACCAAAACGCGGATTCCTTGAGCAATTGAAGGGCGATCGGATTGAGCGGTAAATGTCTTCCGCATCACCAATAATTGCAACAGCAGCACCCCAGAAAGCAAACTTTCTTCAATATCTAATCCCTTAACTAAATGAACTACGATAGAAACGTTTAACAGTCCCACAGTCAACAACCAAGCAATCCGCTTGCGCCGCAACAAATTAGCAGCTAAAGTTAGCAACATAAACCCGATAACGGCTGCAAAAAAATGGCTTCCTGCACGGACGGTAAAAGGAAAAAACGGTTCCAGCCAATTTCGGCGATCGGGTAAACTGGGAGTTACGGCAGATAGCAGGTTAATAATTCCTACCAATCCAGTTAAAAAGGATGCGGTCCATAGTCCAATCCTATTTGTTCGGGATAACACTGTTCACCTTTAATAATTTTAACAACATTTGCCCTAGGGATATATTATGAAAGCAATGGCCGATCGCGATTGTGTTTTGTGTTCGGGGTAGGCTGGTTTTGGTAAGAAAGCCGGTTTTTTTGTTTGATGAGTTTTATTTAGGTTCGTAGTTGGGTGGGGGGGGGTTTATGTAAATTGTCGGTGGGAATTAAAGATTGTTGGTGAAGTCGCCCCTACCTGGGCAATATTTTTCTTAGCTGCGACTACGACTTGGGGAATATTTTCCTTACCACCCACAGCATAACTAATATCAGCCCGCCCAATCCTAAACCGCCAAGCAAACTCCAGATAATCGTCGCGGTGAAGGGATGAAGCGGGAGGGAAGAATCGGGTTGCCATTTAATGGGTGTATCCTTGATTAGGGATAGGCTGCTGAAAAGATTTGGCCGCCGCCGATCGCAGTTCCGACAAAAAAGATGATATTCTCAAGTTGGCGATCGCGCTTTTTATCATTTTATCTCGATCGCGATCTTTCTGCTCTTCTTCCTTTTGCTTGTATAATTGTATTTGTTCGCGATCGCGCTGATGTTCCCTTTCTCCCTGTTCCCCGCTCAACTGCGCCTGTTCGATTTCCACCATCCCGCGAATTGGAGAATGGCCGTTAACAATCGCGGATTTGCGATCGAATTTCATTCATTGGGTAGCGAGAAACCGGGTTTCTATGAGATTTTCGGTTGGGCGCAATAAATCTCGAAACAAACCCGGTTTCGGGGATTTAAGTGCATCTAATTCTATCGTTTCGTAGCGAGGAACCGGGTTTCTATGAGATTTTCGGTTGGGCGCAATAAATTTCGAAACAAACCCAATTTCTGGGATTTAGGAAGAAATTCGGTTTCTATATAAATCCGGCTTTGTATTGATTAAAACTTAGAATATCTCCCGATTAACTATCGGGAGAATATCAATACTACTCCAGAATCCAAGGACTCAAGCAAGAAGTCCAATTACTCAATTCATCCGATTTGAACCAGAGATTAATTTCTTGGTTCGCAGTTTCCACAGCATCAGAACCGTGAATGATGTTGCGGCCGACATTCACACCAAAATCGCCGCGAATTGTCCCAGGTTCAGAATACAGAGGATTTGTAGCGCCAATGATTTTTCTCGCCGACGCCACCACGCCCTCGCCTTCCCACACCATCGCCACCATTGGCCCAGAAATGATGAAGTCTACCAGTCCCGCAAAAAACGGTCTTTCTTTGTGTACGGCGTAATGCTGTTCGGCTAGTTCCCGACTCGCCGTGATTAGCTTCATCCCAACTAGCGTGAAGCCTTTGGCTTCAAAACGACTGATAATTTGACCGACGAGTCCGCGCTGTACGCCGTCGGGTTTAATCGCTAAAAAAGTCCGTTCCAAGATTAACTCCTATTATTTTCTTAACCGATCCAAAAGATAGAGTAGCTCACAATGTACCCAATGGCAATTCTGGGAAGAGCAAATTGTTATTTTAGACAGAAGTGTCATTGCGAGGAACGAAGCAATCGCCGAGACTAAGATTGCTTCGTTTTAATGAATTATATCGTTTCCGCTTGCATCGTCAGGTGATTTAACCGGCGCTAGAACACAGAGTACACAGAGTCCGAGAATATATATCTGAATCATTCCGATGAAGAGAGGATTTGATATTATGGCGACTTCCGGCTGCTTTGGGGTGAAGAAATTCAAAAAATGCGCTCGCTTTGTTCGGTGCTAGAACGGTATGCTTGGAAAGCTTCTCTCCTTCAGAAGTTGGTTTTAGTCGAAGTCCTGGAAGCAACTGCTACGTTTTTTTTCGAGGCGGCGCTAGCTGTGGTAATGGAGTTGCAAGAAGCTACTAACAAAGAATATGTTTATTTTGAAGGAGGTTCTGTGGGTTGGGAAAGTCATCAGATTGTGAACACACCTGAAATGTTGCAAGTTTTGACAGAGATGGAAGTTACTGATTCCGAACGTCAAGCGGCTTTAAAATTAGCAAAAGATGTATTTGAATTATTTACTGAAGCGATGAAAGAGTTGTTCGGACCCAGCAAAACAAATTCTGGCAATACTGTGCTGCAAGTATCTTCGATTCCTGCGTTCGATCGCGCTTTTGAGTATCAATAAATCTGAGATTGTTAGTGCCAATAAATCTGCGATGGGGCGGGCGGGTTTTGCCTGTGTTTTGTCGCTTTTTTCTGGGATGTTCAGCTCAACCCGCCCCGACAATTAATGACTTACTTAAACTATTACTAAATTGTCTCGGTGTACTGCTGTTTCTACGCCTGCGTAGCCTAAAATTTCTGCAATTTTATCGGACTTACATCCCTGAATTTGTTTCAGTTCTAAACTGCTATAATTCACAAGTCCTCTGGCAATTTGTTTGCCTTCTCCGTCGCACAACTGCACGGAATCATCTGCTTGAAACTCTCCTTCTACTTGAAAAATTCCGGCAGCTAACAGCGATTTTCCGCCGTGGGAAATTGCTTTGACAGCACCCGCATCTAAATACAGTTTTCCTGCTGGAATTAGCACGTTGGCTATCCAGTGTTTGCGAGCGTTTACTGGGCGAGGTTGCGGCTCGAATTGAGTGCCGATCGACTCTCCGTTAAGTATTTTTTCGATATTACCAGGAAAACAGCCGTCTGTGATGACTGTCCGCACTCCCGATGCTGTGGCGATTCTGGCTGCTTCAATTTTTGTTAGCATTCCGCCGGTTCCCCAACCGCTGCGGGAATCTCCTATTTTGATCTGCAATTCTGTGAGCTGTGCCATACTTTGGACTAGGGCGATCGGCTGCGCGTCGGGATTGCTGCGCGGATCTGCAGAATACAGCCGATCGACATCTGTGAGCACGAACAACCAATCTGCTTCTACCAAACTCGCTACTAGCGCCGAAAGCGTGTCGTTATCACCAAATTTGAGCTCGTCTATCGCTACTGTATCGTTCTCGTTGACGATCGGAATCACGCCCAACTTCAGCAGTTGCCCAAAGGTATTGCAAGCGTTAACATAACCGTTGCGCTGCACTAAATCGCCCCTAGTGAGCAATACTTGGGCGATCGGCTGTTGTAGAGTAGTAAACAAGTCATCGTACACGCGCATCAGCCGCCCTTGGCCCACGGCGGCCACAGCCTGTTTCATAGCGATATTTCGCGGGCGTTCCGTCAAACCCAAGCGCGCGCAACCCACGCCCACCGCACCGGAAGAAACCAAAACTACTCGATGGCCGCTCTGCCGCAAACCTGCTAATATTTCGACTAATGCAGCAATAGTTGAGAGAGCTAAGTTTCCGGTAGTCGATCGAGTCAGAGTCGAAGTTCCTATTTTAACAACAATAGTTTGAGTCATTTGTTATTTGTTATTAGTTATTTGTTGTTTGTTATGACAATCAGAGCTTTTTTATTTAATTGCGATCGAGTTCCAAACGGCCTATTCATAAACAATATTTCAGATTAATTACTAATATACCTCTCCAATAACTATTGTGGAACAGGCAGGATGCCTGTTCCAAACAGGCTTTTTATGATATGTCTAATCACTGATGATACCAAATCCGGGTAATATATGATTCGGCGGTTGAAACCGCGTCTACACAAACGATGTCGGCCTGCGCCGACTGGTTCATAAAGGGTATCCAAAACCCGAATTTGGTATGACTGCTAACTACTAACCAATTACCAATGACTACTGACTACTGACTAATGACTAATGACTACTGACTACTGACTACTGACTAATGACAACTGACTAATCTTTAATTTTCAGAGTTGCCCCCAAAGCTTGAGAAACCCACACTTCAAAAGAGCGCACCGGATACTTGCGAAGCGCGTAGCCAGCATCAATCATTGGCTCGACTAAAATAGTAAACATACCCAAACGATTGCCGGCCAAAACATCCGTAAAAAGTCGATCGCCCACCATCGCCACCTGTTCCACCGGCAAATTCATCGCCGTCACAGCTTTTCGCAACTTGCGGCGCGACGGTTTAGCAGCACCAGTAATATAAGGTAGATTCAACGACTCAGCAATTCGACCGATCCGAGTCTGACTTAAATTATTGCTCGCCAACCACAGCGATACTATCGGTTTAATTTCTTCCACCCACACGCTGAGTTCGGGAGAAGCATTCATTGCTGTCATGGGAACGAGAGTGTCGTCCACATCCAAAACTAATCCTTTAATCTGATATTCCTGAAGAATATCTGCAGTTAAATTTACGATCGAATTGCCTAAAACTAAGTCAGGCTGTAATAGTTTACCCCAAGTCATAATGATTTTAGAGTTGAGATTTTAGATTTTAGATTCAGAAATAAGAAATTGGAAGTTAAGGATTAAAAAAGTAAAAAATCTCCAGCGAGCGTTATTGCTTTTGCTTTGTTACTTTTTACTTTTGTATTAGTTTTTGCCAATCTATTGACCCGATCGCACTTTTTGGTCAACTTGAGCCACAGCAGCATTGTGTTCGGCCAGGGTGCGGCTGAAAATGTGAGTGCCGTCGTACCGAGCCATAAAATACAGATATTCCGTATTTTCAGGAGCCAGAGTAGCTTCCAAACTGGCAATTCCCGGAGACGCGATCGGAGTTGGCGGCAGCCCTACATTGATATAAGTATTGTAAGGAGAAGGCGTTTCCACCTGCTTAAAAGTCAAAGGCTTCTCCTTAGTTTGCCTGATGCCGAGGGCATATTCAACTGTAGGATCGGAGCCCAAGGGCATATTGTTTTTCAGACGGTTGTTGAACACGCCTGAAATGCGATTGCGCTCGCTCGCCACCACGGCTTCTTTTTCCACAATACTCGCCAGCGTCACCCACTCTTTCAAAGAAAACTTAGTATTGTTCTGATTTTTTTGATAGACCGGCAAAGCTAACCGCTCGAAACGATCGAGCATTTGCTTAATGACAGCTTCCGGGCTAATTGCATCGCCGTCTAGCTGATAAGTATCCGGGTACAAAAACCCTTCCAAATGAGGCAAGCCGCTGGGTAGCCAAGGGTACTGAGCGTAGGGAACTTGACTCGCTGCCGCCATAAAATCCTTAGCCGGGAAAAAACCTTGGGCTTCAAAATAAGCACTCATTTGTTGCATCGACCACCCTTCGGGAATCGTGAAACTCTGCTGTGCGACTTCGCCATTCCAAATTTTCTCAGCAACCGCACTCAGAGGCTGAGTCGCCGACAGTTGGTAAGTTCCGGCTTTAAAACCTCCGTCGCGGTTTTGCATTGTCAGCCAGCGGGCCCACATATCCCATGCTCCTGCCGATCGAATTAAGCCCGCGGCTTCCAAATCCTGCCCGATTTGTTGACTGGAAGTACCGGGGGGAATTTGGATGGAAACAGCAGCACCATCTCCCGAAGAAGTTGAGGTTTCAGCGATTTTAGGAGCGGCCGAAGCCCAGCTCCACCAAGCCCAGCCCTGCCAAGCGCAAACACCCCAAATTGCCGGCAGCAACACCAGATAAAACAACCATTTTGAAAGTTGCGGAGCAGCTTTTCGGCTCTCAGACTCGCTGCTTTTTGTCAGTTGTTCTTTGCTCATAGTGCGTTGTCCTCGATAAGCGCCAATTAATTAACGACTAATGACTAACTCTCTGCGATTGTTGACCGAAAGTCAGGGATGCAGCCTGTTCGATCCACCCAAAAACTGATATAAGCCCCCGAGTTCAGTCGTGGAGAGACTGAAATTTTAGACAAGAGTTCAACATCCCAGATTCACCTAGCTGCAAGTAAATCTAAAATCTAAAATCGACGCTCCGCAACCATATTGGCGCGGCTCAATTCAACACCCTGAGCGGACAGGGCAGAAGGCACAATCTCGAAAAAGTTCGATCGGGCAAGCAGTTAACTTCTAACCATAAGATAATCAAAAATTCTGCTTTTTGCCGTCAGGTCTTCTGCCTGCAATCAATATCTAATCAGGCTCGTCAAAAAACTGGTCTTCTAGCATCGGCAACATCGGTTCGAGCCTTTGGAACTCTTCTTCCGAGAGCAATTCCGGCTCGCCGTCATCATTGATGCGAGCCAAGATAAAGAACGGATCGAGAGGAGTATAAATGGCATATTCCTGTTCTTCGTGATAGAAGCTGGTCAGCCACATCAGTTCCTCGAAATCCGACTCTTCATCGGGATCGGTATCCGGTGCCATCTCCTCGTCGGGAAATTCTGGCAATTCGCCAACTACAGTCAGCGTCACCGCCGTGCGCCGGAGTGTCAAGTTCTGCTCTTGCAGCACAACTTGAGCAATATCAAAAATTTTGTCAATTTCGGTCTCGTCTTCTACAGGAATTGCTGCTTCGTCGCTTTCGTCTCCGTGCCAAGTAAAAATTTCTACTGGAGAGTCGATCGGAATCAGCAAAGCATATTCTTGACCTTCTAGGTTCATCGAATGCTCTATGTTGCAAGTCAGCGAGCGCCCGAATTCATCCGTCAGGGTGACGGACTCTTCGTTGGAACTGCCATTCTCTTTGCGGTTTGGGGATGAGGACATCGCGTGTATCTTAATTTTCCGTCAATTATTCAGTAATTTGTGCTTGACAATGGGGAGTTTTCGTGGCGATATTCTGGCGGCGCGGGCGATCGCCAGCCCACAAGTTTAAACTGCGAGACTCGCGGCATTTTCCACGCGGAGAGTGCAGCGTTTAAATTTCTGTCTAGTCCAGAGCGACACTGAGGACAAATCACAATTTTGTGCTGCTTCAGTACCGAAGGGTACAGCGAAATTTTCTCAAGTATGTCAACGGTTACAGGTGTGCCTAGCAAACTTGCACAACTAGGATATCACGGCTTTGTTAAAAGCTATCACGATTGGGAACAGGGGCGATATTTTGTCTTCTCATATCCAACCACCGCTGCAAAATCAGCGCTGCTGCTTTGCGATCGATCGAACCCTTATTTTGCGAAGGCGAAATTCCTTGTGCTTGAATCAATTCCTCTGCCTCAACCGAAGTCAGGCGCTCATCTGCGTATTCTAGGGGGAGTTCTAAGGCCTCGGCGATGCGGCCAGCATATTTCTGCACTTGTCGCGCTTGATTGCCCAATTCTCCGTTCATGGAGTAGGGCAAGCCTGCAACCAAAATTTTTACTCCGCGCGATCGGACGAGTTCTCGCAGACAAGCTACGTCGCGATCGAAGGACGATCGCACCAGAGTAGTAATCCCCGTAGCGATTAAACCTGTGCCGTCACATCCGGCGATGCCGACTCGTTTGCTGCCGATATCTAATCCGAGGGCTGAAATCCATAATTTTTCGTTGGACATTATTATCGATTTTAGTTTTTAGATTTACTGTTTTTGGGCGGATACAATTTTATTTAACGAACCGCGAAGACGCAAAGAACGCGAAGGAATAACAGAAGAAAGCAAGAAGATAATAGGCAATATTAAGTTGGTATCAATCAAAAGCAGAAGGAAATTCCTGTAAACATGACAGAAAAAAAAGTAATTTGTTGAATGATTAATTCTATTCTTTTCTGCTTTCTACCTGCTACCTTCTGCTTTTGATTGTTAAGAATTGAGTTCTCCTAGCGAGCCGCCGTCTGGAGGCAATTCCGGCAAATTCAGAGGCAAAATGCTGTTGGCATCTGTTGCTGCTGATTCGGAATTTTGGCCGTTCAAGGGGTTAATTCGATCGGCTTGACCGTTTCCTGAGTCCGACAAAAACGGTTTAATCTCTGAGGACGCGGGCCCTGCTGCGGCTTCCCCAGCCATCGGGCCTAGCCAGGACATCCGACCCGGTACGGGTTTGCGAGTTGGTTGGAAGCTCTGCAACATTTCTGATAGTTGGAGTCCTTCGAGGGAGACTAACTTTGATTCGCGCAGTTTGTGCCATACCGATCGAGACATCAGCAAGCTGTGTTCCACGCGCACGGCTCCAAATTGCTCTAAATAAGCTTCGCGTTCCGGTTGATAGTCGGCGGAAGCTAGTTGCAGGCTTTGAACGGGGAAGTCTTGAACGAGTCGCGCCATCTGGGATAGCAGTTCCGGGTACAGCCAAGTGTAGGCCGGGTGTACGGTCAACTGGGCGACGTGTGGCGCTTCGCCGTTGCGGGATAGCTGCACCTGAAAATAGCCGATCGCGGCTTTGCGCTGCGGTTCAAACACGTAACCGCTGACTACTTCTGTTTTCGCCAGCCACTGTCTGGCACCTTCGACTAAAGCGCCGAAAAAACTGGTTTTGAAGTCTTGAATGTGCCGATCGAATACTTGGCGCACCAAGGGCGGCATCGATGCGGTATCGAGTTGATACAGCAATTGAGCGTCCGCGTTGCTGACCGGCAGCAGGTTGGGCAAATCTGGGGTTGAGTTTGCCATGAATTGCAGGCGTTCTGGAGCGATCGTCCAGTAAGTCATCTGCGCCAACGGCTGAAACCCGTTCTGCCGGTACAAAGCCAGGGAGTTTTTGTCGCCGACGTTCACCTCCAACAGCCACGTCCGCGCCTCCCAGACTGCCTCAAAGCAGTACCGCAGCAGCATGGAACCAATGCCTTTGCTGCGGGCTTCTGGGTCTACTCCGATGCGATCTATCCGCCAAGTGCTGCGGGTGCGGTTGAAAGGAGAAATCTGAATTATGCCCTTAACTTTCCCCTGTTCTTCAGCAACGTGGGCCCGAAACAAAGACTGACAAGGGTTGGGAAACAAGCTAAGCAGCTTTAGCATTCCGTACCAGCGACGAATCTGCTGCAATTTTTTACCTAGTACCAAGTCGCAGCTTGCACCCTTGCGTTTTTCTGGTTGTTCGGCTGTTTCCGCGCACAGTTGTTCCATCGCCTCGATGTCGCGGTACTGAAACGGGCGAATCACAACCTGGTTTTGGTTTTGAGAGGTAAATGAAGTCATAGCACGAAAGTGGGGAATGGAAGTTTTTAAATAAAATTTCAGAAAGGGGAAAAGTTAGGGAAGTTTTGAGTTTTGAAGGCGTTAATTTTGCGTTCAAAACTTAGAACCTGTTCGGGGACGCGAGCGCCTACAAAGAAACCGGGTTTTTTACTCTTGCTGTGGGTTACTGCGAAGGAAACGCTTTTAAAAACCCGGTTTCTGGCAGCCCGTGCGTCCGCGAACTAAAAACTTTTGATGCTTCTCCCTTTCTCGATCGAGGGAAAATTAAAAATTTCAAATCATCTTTTTTTAATTTTTAATTTGAATTTTTAATTTTCAGTTTTAAAATCAAGATTTCTGTGGCAGAGGTCGAATCAATACGACCGGTGTTCGCTCGTCAGCATTCCCGGCGGGGTTGCTTCGCAAGGCTTGCTCTAAAAATGTTACCGATAAATCGGAGGTCGCTGCTAATATCTTAACTGCTTTCAAGTCATTGGCGTCTACGATCGCCGCCGCAAGTCCAGTTTCTCGCTGAATTTCTTCTACAACTTGCTGGGGATTGTCCGGGCCAAGCACAATAAATTGGTCGAAGGGAGGCAGAGTCCCGGTAACGTCGTCGATTAGCCTTGCTTGTTCCCCTGCTAACTGGTAAAAGACTCCCGGTTTACCCAATATTTTAGCTACAGAGCCGATCGCAAATGCTGCAACTACGCGCCAAGGCCCAACTACATCCACCAAAGTTTGCATTCCGCAAGCCGTGGCCAAACTCGACATCGGCAAGAAAAACAAGCAAACTCGCTTGGCTACCCATCCGGGTTTAACTTCGCTGGGGTGGTGGTAGCGTCCCTGCATCAAAGCTAGGGGAGTTTCTGCAAGGGCGACAATATCACCTTTCTGGGCGCGCGGCAGCACGTAGCGCTTGACAATTTCGACGGGATCGTCTAGTTCTGCCAGTATGTGGGTGCGAATTGGCAAGACTTCGGCAACTCCGACATTGCGGGCGACGGGTACGGTGTCGGAGTTGGGAAATTGCAGCGGTACTACTACGTTGCGGATTTTGGGGATGCGCCCGCCTGGGCCGTAGGTGACGAAATGTATTTGCACCCAAGCTGACTGCAATTTGGTTAAATCTTGCCCTTGAATGTCTACAGAGACTTTAATTTTGGTGTTTTGTTGGGCTTTTACAATATAGCCGAACCAGTAATCGTCCGATCGGGCTTTTGCGTCTTTGTGACAAGGAATCACTTTTGTCTGGAAAGTCACGCCATCCAAACTTGCGTCTGACAGCAGTTTCACCTGTGCGCGCACTTCCGGCAACATCACCTCGAACCGCTGTGTCAGGTTGCGGAATTCCATTTCCCCGACTAAAAGATAGCGATTGGGTTCGTTTATGGCTAAGTGCCATTCTCCGGCTGTAAGTTCTAGTTTATTTGCACTCCCAGTCCGGCGATAGTTCAACTCTAGGCCCAATCCGCCCAATGCTAGCAGCGAACCTGCTGCTGCGATTCCTGTTGCTAAACTCTCAATCACTCAAATCACCGCCAATAATATTTTGTGTTTACTGTAGTCGATATCGGGTACTTCGCGATCCGATCCGGTAGTAATTGGAAGTTGTGGGGGTTGTTGGGGGCGGGGTTGGGAGTGGGATGGGGAGCATCTCACTTTTGCAGCCAAGCTAGAAATTGGAGGTAGGAGACAGGAGACAGGAGACAGGAGACAGGAGGAAAGAGGAAGAAAGAAGGAGTCAAAAGAAGTATTTTTACAAATATGAGATGCTCCCGTGGGATGGGCGCGATCGAAATAGATTTTTCGGATGACTTGCACGGGATGGCGGGAAATTCGGGTAGACTTTATGACTGCCCGAACAAATATTATCGCGGTTTTTATTCCAACCTTGCTCTTACTTCATCAGCCGACAACTGAGGTAATTGTTCTACAAACAGTGTCAATTGTTCCACCGGCATTGCTAATAAATTGGTAAGGGCAGCAGGCAGAATATCCTCCAATTCATTTTGGCGCATTCTCAAGACATTTTCTGCTAATAATTTAACCGCTTGTTGTCTTCCTGCTTCATCCACTGTCAGCATGGATATTGCCAGCAACAGCACTGTAAATTCCGCAGCGGGCAACTTTGATATTGGAGATAAAAAAGCTGTCATTTTTGAGTTAACTTCTCCAAATCGCACTTGCAGGAAATTCTCTAAGATTAAGCGCTGTTGTGTTTGCCTGCCTTGTTCTAATCCTTGTTGTTGTGCGGCTTCTAACTGTTCTCTAAAAAGTGATGGGATCGCCATAATTAACTCCCGCTCTTCTGGCTGTAACTCTTGTTCGGTATCGGTTACTAAGTTTGACTGTAACTGATACAGCAATTCTAGCGCGATAATCCGTAACGGATCGTCGGTTGCTAAATAGCTCAGTTCGGCGATCGCCCTTTGCTGCACTTTTCCTTTGCCTAAAATCCTCAACCACAACGTTTCGGGAGTTTCGGGCAATTGGTGAATCACCACCATTGCCGATTTCAAATGCCTCGGCAAAAAATAAATGCCATCGAGCCAATCATCCGGCTTGGGTACCGCACCAAAACCCTCCAGCAGTGCTTTCGACGCTGTAGGTGTCAAAATCCACAATAAGGGCAGCTTAGCATCGTCGTAGCGAGTATTTTCTCTTCGGGCTTGCCGCTCCAATTCACCCCGCAAATCCCATAACTTACTCATACAGCTAATGACTTCGCCGACAGTTACTGGATTGCAAAACGGTTCAAAAATTGCCGCCGTATCAGCCATTTTTCACAACAATCCTAAAGTTGCTGAGTATTCGGGAATTACAGTGCTGGGAATGAAATAAACATCGATTTCTCGGACTTCGGCAGTAACATCATGCCCGATATTCACCGTTCCGATGGGAGACAGCAGTTCTGTCAACAAGTCTTTGGCAAAGCGATCGTGAATAAATCGCGTCATAAAAATTTGCTTTCATATTTTATGATTTAATTTTATAATGTTGCTGTCAGATATTTAATATCAATTCCGGCTGCACCGGAATGATATAGAGGACACGGCAGTGCCGTGTCCCTACCACGATCAATTGTAGGGACACGGCACTGCCGTGTCCTCCGTTTATATCATTCCGATGCTAACGGAATTGATATAAGATGTTTTATCTGACAATAAGTAGACAAGCATAAAAAACTCAAACACCCAGATATCGCATTTTACGTTCCTTGAAAATGCAGGCCGGAATCAATATCCAATTTGCAAAGTCACAGAAGCTTCAATCTGCTGTTCCCCTCCCACCACAGGCGTTGCAGCATTAGCATCAGCCCTAGCAGCAGCAAATTGGCGGTACACGGGAGCTGGCGCGATCGCACCGTTGACTTGAATTCCCTGAATCTCGCCGCGCTTGAGGTTGAGCGCGCTCAAGACTGCATCCGCTTGCGATTGAGCGTCTTGAGTGGCTTTTTTGAGTGCTTGTTTTTGAGCTTGTTCGATCGCGCTTTCGGCGGCCACAAAACTCACACCTTGAATGCGCGTTGCTCCGGCTGTCACCGCATCGTCGAGCAAAGTGCCTGCAGATTCAGTATTAATCTGAAAACTGACGGTATTCGTAGCAGTATACCCTGTCAGCCGCTGCTGGTTGTTTTCGTAGCTGTAATTCGGGCTGAGGGTAATGCCGGCAGTTTCGAGTTTTTCGACTTGGCGCGATCGCAGCAACTCTACCACAGCGGACGATCGCCTCGCCGCTTCCTGCTGCACCGCGGTCGCCGTTTTCCCCTGCACCTCAACCCCCAGCCGCACTTGGGTTTTAGTTGTCGGAATCGCTTCCACACCCCGCCCGGTAACAGTCAACGTTCTGAGCCGCTGTTCTTGAGCAACCGCCGGATCTAACCTCACAAAACTCACGAAAGTTAACGTTAAACACAACGCTGTTAACAGACTGCGGAAATTATTTCTAGTACCGCGCCGCAAATTTGAATTCATAACTTTGATTATCCTCACATACAACAGATGCTATACTTTACCTTCGCACGGGAATTACTAAATATCCAGCCTGTTACATTTTTGGCAACTAAAAAAAAACATTAGTCATTAGTCATTAGTCATTAGTCATTAGTCATTGGTCATTAGTCATTAGTTATTACTATATGCAATCCTTAAAACGAGTGGGCCGCCGACTCAAAAAAGAAACTTACGCTGTTTATTTAGCCAGTACAGACCCGAGAGTACCTTGGTACGCCAGAATTTTAGCAGGCCTTACGGTTGCCTACGCTTTTAGCCCGATCGACCTAATTCCTGACTTCATTCCAGTTTTCGGTTACTTTGACGATTTAATAATTGTACCTTTGGGAATTTGGCTGGCATTAAAAATGATTCCCCCACAGGTTTTAGCCGAGTGTCGGGAAAAAGCCGCCGCCAAAATAGAGGGAGGAAAACCGATAAATCGGGCTGCTGCTGCTGTAATTATTGCCATTTGGATTGGCTTGGGAATATTAGCCGCAATTTTGCTCAAACAAATATTGAAACGTTAGAATACCCGGCGGTTGAAACCGCGGCTATACAGACAAAACCCGGATGGTGCGCGGGTTGAATAATAGGCGGTGAAAATTATGTTTTACCTTATTCTCTCTTCGTCTGCGGAGGCGGACATCGTTTGTGTAGACGCGGTTTCAACCGCCGTCTGATATTCATGATATTATATTCTAGGGCGATCGCTCATTACCTTAAACAAACTCGGAGTAAATGAATCCATCTAATCAAACGTAAAATACGAATCCCTCAAATGCCTGCTGTGTATCTCTTCTTCCGACTTCCATCGGACTGATGACGTTGGACGGAAAGCTCGGAGGCGACAGCAAAACATGACTAATGACTAATGACTAATGACTAATGACTAATGACTAATGACTAATGACTTCAACATCTGCTTATCACATACCAAGTATTATTTATCCCTTAAAAAAATCCAACAACTAACCATCCAACGATGACTCAAACTACTACCGATCACCTCAGCCACCTCAACCCATCCCAGCGCCAAGCAGTCGTCCATTACAACGGGCCGCTGTTAGTAGTAGCGGGGGCTGGTTCGGGGAAAACCCGGGCACTAACTTACCGCGTAGCTAACTTAGTTCGTACCCATCGAGTGGATCCCGAAAATATTCTGGCGGTGACATTTACGAATAAAGCCGCTAGAGAGATGAAAGAAAGAATTGAAAAATTGCTGGCTACTCAGCAAGCTGAAGCGGAATATGGGAAATCTTTGGCAGATTTAGCGCCGGATGTGCAAACCAAATTGCGATCGCAAATTTACCATAGAATTACCAAACAGATTTGGATGGGAACCTTTCACTCTCTGTGCGGCCGGATTCTCCGCTACGATATTGAGAAATATCAAGACGAAAAAGGCCGCCAATGGAAGAAGAATTTTTCGATTTTTGACGAGTCAGATGCTCAAACTCTTGTCAAACAAATTGTTACCAAAGTCCTCAATTTAGACGATAAGAAATTTGACCCGCGCAAAGTCCGCTACGTCATCAGCAACGCTAAAAATCAAGGTTGGTCTCCTCAAGAATTCCTCGCCGCAGAACCGGATTACCGAGGGCGGGTAATTGCGGATGTTTACAGTCGCTACCAAGATGCTTTAGCGGCTAACAACGGTTTAGATTTTGACGATTTAATTCTAGTTCCGGTTAAACTTTTACGCCAAAATGAGCAAGTTTTAAGTTATTGGCATCACAAATTCCGACATATTTTAGTTGACGAATATCAGGATACCAACCGCACTCAATACGATTTAATTCGGATGTTGGTGACAAATAACAGCAACCCGAAAGAGTTTGATAAATGGCAAAATCGCTCGATTTTTGTGGTGGGCGATGTGGATCAATCTATTTACAGTTTTCGGATGGCTGATTATACCATATTGCTGGAATTTCAAGAGGATTTTGGCGATGGTTTGTCGGATGCAAAAACTCAGACGATGGTCAAATTAGAGGAAAATTATCGATCGCGCGAAAACATCCTGCAAGTCGCCAACCACTTGATCGAACACAATACCGAACGCATCGAGAAAGTTCTGCGCCCGACTCGCGAACCCGGAGCTCCGATTGTGGTATGGCGCGCCGACAATGAATTAGAAGAAGCGCAATTTGTAGCTGGTCAAATTCAGTCCCTGAAGCGCCAAAATTCCGAATACGAACACGGGAGTAACTTTGCGATTCTCTACCGCACCAACGCTCAATCTCGCTCCTTTGAAGAAGCGTTAATGTACTTGGATATTCCCTATAATATTGTCGGCGGCCTGAAGTTTTACGATCGCAAAGAAATCAAAGATATCCTAGCATACCTGCGGACGATCGCCAATCCCGACGATAGCGTCAGCCTCAAACGTATCATCAACACTCCCCGCCGCGGCATTGGCGACACGACATTTGGTAAAATCGAAGACGCTGCAACTCAATTGGGCATTCCGCTGTGGGAAATTCTCAGCGATGAATCTTCTGTAAATACTCTCGCAGGGCGATCGGCAAAAGCTATAATTAAATTTGCCGCCATGATTGGTAATTGGCAACAAAAACTTGAAACTACGCCCGCGTCGCAAATTGTCCAAGGAATTATCGAAGATTCTGGTTACATTGACGATTTAAAAAATCAAGGAACCGAAGAAGCCGAAAATCGCATCGAAAACGTTCGAGAATTGTACAACGCAGTGCTGCAATTTGAAGAACAAAACGAAGAACCGACGCTAACATCATTTTTAGCAAAAGCATCCTTAGCCTCCGATTTAGATGATTTGAAAGAAGACGATTCCCGCGTGTCGCTGATGACGCTGCACTCAGCCAAAGGGTTAGAATTTCCCGTAGTATTTTTAGTCGGAATGGAACAGGGTTTATTTCCCAATTTCCGCAGTTTAGATGACCCGAAAGCAGTTGAAGAAGAACGCCGTTTGTGCTATGTCGGCATCACTCGCGCCCAGGAATTGCTATTTCTCACCCACACTCGCGAACGCCGCCTCTGGGGAGGATACCGCGAACACTGCACGCCTTCGCTATTCTTGGGCGAATTACCGACACATTTGCTAGCTGGAAGTGCGAAGAAAACTAAGACTATGAAAACTGCTGCATCCCAGGGAAAAACTAATAATTCAGCCGCCCATTCTGGGAGTTCTCCATCAGAATGGAAAACGGGGGAACGGGTTTTTCATCATGCTTTTGGAGTTGGAGAAATTACCCACGTTTTGGGAGTGGGCGATAAAACTAATCTGGCAATTAAATTTAAAGGTTTGGGCCGCAAAATCATCGATCCGAGGACGGCAAAGTTGCAGCGAGTGTAATAGAAAAAACTCCCAGAAAACCCGGCGGTTGAAACCGCGTCTGTACAGGCAAAACCCGGATGGTGCGCGGGTTGAAGAATGGGCGGTAAAAATGGCGGTAAAAATTACATTGTTTTCTTCATTCCGCAGAGGCGGACATTGTTTGAATTTCTGGCGGTTTCAACCGCCGGATTTTCTTCTATTATTCGATTACCTGAGATTCCACACGCCTGTATTTACCCGCCAAACGTTCTCGACGCTGGCGGCGGTTGTCAGCTTCAAATATAGCGATTAATTCATCCAGGTTTAGAGTTAAAGCGTCCAACTGTTGGCAGACTTCACGCATCTTTTCAACGTGTCGCTTTCTGGTTTCAGCGTCGGGGATTCTAGGTTGTTGATTCATGGCAAATTCCAATCTATTTTGATTTCTCGGATAGTTGCTTCTGAGGCATCGACAGCCGCCTCTGTTTGTTCTATCGTTCTATACAGAAAGTTTAACGTATCCGCAGTCGCAGCGGGTTGAGATTCTGCTACCTGCTGCAAAAGCCTGTACAAACGATTGTAAGGGTTTCTCAACCTTTCCTTAACATTATCTAGGGATTCTAGTTCGGGGAGTGTCGCTTCTGTCTCGCCAAACTGCTGCATTAAAATATATTCTGTGGCGGTTGTTTCGTTGAGGATTTCCACTAGCCGCCGCTGCAATGTGAAAATTGTGTTCAGGATGTCATCAGGTAGCTGTGCCATTGTCCTTAATTTTTAGGGATAACAACTTAACACAATATATCAGAATGTTTGCTTCCTTCTATTTTAGTTTGAATCGATAGCGATCGCAATCCCAATTACCACATTTAAGCCTAATTAAAAGCATCCAAGTTACAATCTCCCGCATCGATCCGTGAGGTCGCTTTCTTCAATCATCCAATCTCAAATCCATCGCACTTCGCATCGCCAATAACGCCGTTCCATAAGCAGCCGCAGTCTGAACAGGAGTTTCCACCGGCACTTTCAAATACCGCTTTCTGATCGCACTCCAAACCGCATTTTTTGCGCCGCCGCCAGCAGTATAAACCTTTGTCAAAGGAGTTGCACCCAAGTCCTGCAATAATTGATATCCCCGCGCTTCAATCCGCGCGATACTTTCTAGCAAACCGTGCAGAAATTCCACAGAATCAGCGGGACGCGGTTCGAGTCTGGGCGGCAAATTCGGGTCGTTAATTGGAAAGCGATCGCCCTTTTTCAACAACGGGTAATAATCCAGCAAACTCTCTTGTTCAGGATTAATTTGTGTGCTATAATTAGCTAATTCAATATCTGTAAAAAAGTGTCGCAGCACCGCACCTCCGGTATTAGAAGCGCCTCCAACCAACCACAAATCGCCTAATTTATGGCTGTAAATCCCGTATCGAGAATCATCTACGCGGGTATGACTTAACAGTTTGACGGCTAAAGTGGAACCGAGAGAAGTTACTGCTTCCCCCGGTAAATTGATACCGCTTGCTAAAAATGCTGCAATGCTATCGGTTGTGCCGGCACAAACTGTACAATCGCGGGGAAATCCGAAGCGACTCCTCACTTCATCTCTAACTTCCCCCACAGGCGTGCCCGGTGCGACAATGTGCGGCAATTCAGGCGTTGCAGCGCCGGCAATTCCCTCTATCAGCCAATCGGGATAGCACAAAGTATCAACATCGAAACCGAGTTTTAAAGCATTGTGATAGTCGCTAATTCCTAATTTTCCGTGCAGCAAAAATGCCAGCCAATCAGCTTGATGCAGGAAAACCGTAGGGGCGGTGGATGGTGCGTGCCCGCCCTCTTGCCACCAGAGGAGTTTTGCCAGACTGGATGTAGCGCTTAATACTGTGTGGTTATCCGGGGCGATCGCCCGCAACGTCTCTGTCACGGCTGCACCGCGCGCATCGTTGTATAAAATGGGTTCGCATACGGGTATACCGTCAGTATCGCACAGCATGACTGTGGAGGATGTGCCGTCAAGGGCGATCGCCCTTACCCGATTGCGGATTGTTGGGGAGATTTGCTCAATTACAGCCGAGAGTGCATTTTGCCACACCGAGGGTAATTCCGACTGTTGTGCGTCGGCAAAAGTGTATTCTGTCTCGCAATGGATTGTACCCTGGGAGTCGATAATTGTCGATCGCGCGCCCGTAGTACCGAAATCTATTCCCAAATAAAGATTCATTTGTCTAGATAATTTACCAAAAACTGCTGTTGACAGATCATCTCTTCTGCTGTTTTGAGAGAAATTAACTTCAAAAAACCTCGTAATTGTTCGCCTATCGAATAACTTTGTTTTCCCATCACAATTCCTGAATGATTCCTTCCTTCTTCCATATAAATTTTATGCAAATAACAGAAGTCTCCCACGTTAAAAGTATAGATAACTCGTCCTTGTGCTGTTGCCCAGATTAATTGCTCTTCATCGGTGCAACTGAGATTATTCGATTCCGCAGTAGATACATCAATTCCTGCATTTCGGAGCGCTTTGATCAAGGAGCGTTCGAGAATATCCTCATCTAAATATAAACGAATTTGGCTCAAAATTAACTCTCCCCTTTGCATTCACTAGCTAAGCGATCGTACTCAGATTCTTCCGCCGCAATATCAGCATTTATCTGCTCTTGATTTGCGTAGTAGTAAGCGAGTGCTCCATGAACTTGGGCTAAATTTAAGTGAGAAATTTCAGCAATAATTTCTTCTGGATTCATCCCCATCTTGTACCAAACGGCGATTCGCTGAACGGTGATTCTAGTTCCTGCGATGCGGGGGCGATTTCCACAGGTTTCTGGTGTGGAAATTATCAGAGTGCCAATATCAGTTAAAGTTGGCATATATTTGAATTTGAGGTTAAAAATGTCAACTTAATTATAGCATAGGTTTATTATCATTTCAGGGTTTACGCATGGGGGTTAGAAACCCGGTTTCTACGAGTATTGCGTTGAGTGACGAGAAATATAGAAAGAAACCGGGTTTCACCAGATTATCGTGCTTCTACATATTCACAAAGCGTAGTTGGTTGGGGAATGGGTAAACCTTCTTCTCGCAATCCTTCTAAGTGAAATTCGATCGCTTCTTTAATTTGCTGCTGTACTTCCGCAAGGGTAGCGCCTGTGGCTGCACGTCCGGGTAAATCTGGTGGATATGCTGAATAGTTATTGGGTGTTTTTTCAATGACAATGGCATAACGCATTAGTTGATCTCGAATTTAGAGTAGATTAGGATTTACGCACTTACCAAAGAAACCGGGTTTTTATCGAATCTGCTGACTACAACCAAATATTTAGTAAAAAACCCGGTTTATGAACCCTAAACAGTTTGTGTTAGCCAATTGCTATGATCCGAATTTCGCAAGTCTGTTGTTTGAAGAGTGATATCAAAACGTAACAGGTAATGAAATGACGAAAAGCCGATAACTTCGTATAAAAAGATTCTCAAAAAAAGACTTAACAAAGGGCTGAAATCGCTATAAATTACAGCTTACAGCTCTTGATGCGAGAGCAGAACCATAACGCCACTTCACACCCAAACCCCGGAACCCACCCCACCACCCACACAGTTGCCTAGGGAGGTGGCCCTCTGGTGCTTGCAGATTAAAGGTTAAATCATCGTACTCCAACCAATCTTTCCTCCCCTTTTTCCTCTTGCGCCAACCGACGCGATCGCCTAACTTGCATTCAGTGTCATAATCAACTTTACCGCCTATTTCTAACCAGATTTTTTTCTGGACGCTAAAGCCAAAGTGACCCTGACTGTATTTTACCCACAATTTGTCGATCGTCCGCAAATCATCGCAAGGAAAATTATCAATTGAACCCGTATCAAAATAATTTTCCTTCTCCCGTCGAGCAGCTTTCAGCATTACCTTTATTGTTTCCTCATCCGCCTCTTCCCACTTTCCTGCTGCTAATAAATCCCGGAGACGAGTATAGTCAACACCCTGCGCTGATTTAAGCGAGTCTGGTGGCGGAGAAGGTGTTTGAGCTGATAATGGAGGTGATTGAGTACCAAGATCCTGCAAAACTTCAGTAGCAGATTGATAACGTCGCTTACTAGCAGGTAGTATCATTTTATCTAAAATCTGACCCAGTTCCGAGCTGACAGATGTTTTTAAGTGTTCTCGCCACACCCACTCAAACTCGCTTGTATCGAATAAATCAATCGGTTCAACCTGAGTTAATAGATACAGACAAGTGACACCCAGACTATAAATATCACTCGCATGAATCGGTTTACCGTTGGCTTGTTCCGGTGCCGTATATCCAGCCGTCCCGATCCTCGTTCCCGTTAGCCCTAGAGCCGTTTGTGTCGCATATTTAGCCGCTCCAAAGTCAACTAAAACCAGTTGCCCATCTTGCTGAAGAATAATATTTTCTGGCTTGATATCTCGGTGAATAACTTGGCGGGAATGAATGAACTCGAATACTGGCAGTAAATTATTAAGCAAATTGCGAATCTGCGTTTCGCTAAAATATCCCTGAGATTTTAGTGTTTGGGCTAAATTTTCACCGTCGATGAATTCTTGGACTAAATACTGCCGTCCATCTTGACTAAAATATGCTAATAATTCGGGAATTTGAGAGTGTTTACCCAACTGTTCAAGGCGGACTGCTTCAAGCTCAAATAACTCAGCAGCTTTCTGGATACTAGAAGCGCCTTGAAATTGGGGGTAAAATTGTTTAATAACGCAGGGAGGTTTTGAGGGTTTATACTCGTCAACAGCTAGAAAAGTGCGCCCAAAGCCTCCTTGTCCAATGATTTTTTGCGATCGGTAGCGATCGCCCAATAGCAGTTTATTCCCACATTCGTGACAGAAGTTTGTAGAGCCAGACGGGTTTTGGAATAGGCAATCAGGGTTTAGACACTGGCTCATAAAATATGCTTATAAATTATAGATTAAAGCTTTCGATGGGATGCCAGCCCAGATGGTTTTAAATGTGGAACAGCAGATACCGGTAAGGACACGGCATTGCCTTTGCTCGTGTCAACTTAACCCCAAAACCTTTGTATCTCTCGCTTTTATCCGAGGCCAGATCCCCCTAAATCCCCCTTAAAAAGGGGAGTAGGGGTTGACTTCGATCGGACTCTTTTCCTCGTCAACTTAATCCCAAAAACCTTGTATCTCTCGCTGTTATCCCAGGCCAGATCCCCCTAAATCCCCCTTAAAAAGGGGAGTAGGGGTTGACTTTGAGATCGCTCCGGTTCGCCCCTTCTTAAGGGGGAGTAGGGGGCAAGCTAAGGGGGGATCTGGCCTCGACGATAAACAGCAGTCTATGACTACGTTTGACCTTAAGTTGAGACTAATAGGCACAGCCTAAGTCCCCGCTCAAAACTCCTTAAACTTTTGTCCCGCACTCAGGACAAAACTTATTGATCGAAACATTCTTCGCGCCGCAACTCGGACAATAAATCAACTCTGCAGATGGCAACGTGCTGCGTTCCGGTAAACCAACCATTTGAGCGTTACTTTTGCCCGGAACTACCATCGGATAGCAGTTTTCGTCCCTCGTCACCTTCACGTTCATCAGCACAGGGCCGTCGTGAGCGAGCATTTGGGCGATCGCACCTGACAACTCATCCGGCCCTGAAACCAGCATCCCCTTCACGCCGTAGGCCTGGGCCAGCATCACAAAATCCGGCATCCCCACAGTCATATTCGACGACGAATAACGCTCGCCGTAGAACGCCTGCTGCCACTGCCGCACCATGCCCTGCCAGCCATTATTTACAATCACAGTCTTGACATTAATGCCGTATTGTGCTAAGGTTCCCAACTCTTGAATATTCATTTGGATGCTAGCGTCGCCAGCAATACAAATCACTTGCTCGTTGGGTAGCGCCATTTTCGCGCCCATCGCCGCCGGCAGCCCAAAACCCATCGTTCCCAACCCAGCGCTGGAAATCCAGCGACGCGGCCCGTTGTTTAAGAATTGAGCCGACCACATTTGATGTTGGCCGACATCCGTCGTGTAGTAAGCATCCGGCGCTTGAGTAGCCAATTCCCAAATCACCTCTTGCGGAGACAAAATGTCCGGGTAGTGGGGTACAACTAACGGATAGTCCTGTTTCCAGCGATCGATCCTGTGCAGCCATTCCGCAGTTTGTCCGGGAGTACCCGAAACACCTGTTTCCCGACAGCGGCGCAGCAAATCCATCAAAACTTGCCGGACATCTCCGACAATCGGCACCTCCGGGCCGCGATTTTTACCTACTTCCGCCGGATCGATATCGATGTGAATCACCTTCGCGCGGGCGGCAAACTCGTCTAATTTGCCCGTCACGCGATCGTCAAACCGAGCTCCGACAGCAATCAGCAAATCGCACTCGGTAACGGCAAAATTAGCGTAAGCAGTGCCGTGCATCCCCAGCATTTTCACAGACAAAGGATGTTTTTCGTCAAAAGCGCCTTTGCCCATCAGCGTTGTCGTGACAGGTAATTGGAACATCTCGGCGAGTTCCTTAATTTCCTCGTGGGCCCCGGCTGCGATCGCCCCGCCGCCCACATAAAGCAAAGGACGCTTCGCTTCCTTCAGCAAATGGATAGCTTGATTAATCTGGCGGGGATTTCCCTTCACTGTCGGCCGATAGCCAGGAATTCTCACCGATCCCGGTTCCACCGGCAGATACTCAAACTCTTCTAAACCGACATCCTTGGGCACGTCAATCAACACCGGCCCCGGCCGCCCCGTACTCGCGATGTGGAAAGCTTCAGCCACAATTCGGGCCATGTCTCTGGGGTCGCGCACTACATAGGAATGCTTGACAATGGGCAGAGTAATGCCGTAAATATCAGTTTCCTGAAACGCATCAGTGCCGATCGCCGGACGAGGAACCTGACCGGTAATAATTACCATCGGGATAGAATCCATGTGGGCCGTCGCAATCCCCGTCACCAAATTAGTTGCGCCGGGCCCGGAAGTCGCGAAACAAACCCCAACTTTTCCGGTAGCGCGGGCGTAACCGTCGGCGGCGTGGGCAGCACCTTGCTCGTGCCGCACTAGAATGTGATCGATCGCCCCTGTTTCTTCAGCCCGGTATAGTTCGTCGTAAAGCGGCAAAATTGCGCCGCCGGGATAACCGAAAATATGCTTGACACCGTGGCGGATCAAGCTATCGATTAAAGCAAATCCACCCGTTGCACGCCTGACGGCTACTTTAGTTTTTAATTGCACTGATTTTTTTACCTCCAACTAATTATGAATTTTAATGAAAGCTTTGATACTACTTTAATCTCTACGATCGAACTCTGGTAGTTCACCGGCGGATATTTTACAAAAAGTTTCGCGCTGGGGCGGTGTGCGATCGGACTTTCGGGCAAAATTGTGGAACAGCAGAGGAAGAAAAGAAATAGAGGAAATCGCGGTTTCTATGCCGATTTACCGCGATATGACGCTATAGGGCATTGGGCATAGGGCATTGGGCATTGGGCATTGGGCATTGGGCATTGGGCATTGAGCATAGGGCATTGGGCATAGGGCATAGGGCATAGGGCATACCTCACCACGCGATCGAACCGCTATATGTTAGAGATCGATCGCCAAAAGAAAGCCATCTTCCTTCTTCCTTCTCCCCTCTTCCATCTTCCTTCTTCCGACGGACTTACATCCGTTACATCCGTTACATCCGTTACATAATCCGCTGCCGAACTTCCCTCTTCCGACGGACTTACATCCGTTACATCCGTTACATCCCGTACATAATCCGCTGCCGAACTTCCTTCTCCCCTCTTCCTTCTTCCCTCGGACCTCTTCCGACGGACTTACATCCGTTACATCCGTTACATAATCCGCTGCCGAACTTCCCTCTTCCGACGGACTTACATCCGTTACATCCGTTACATCCCGTACATAATCCGCTGCCGAACTTCCTTCTCCCCTCTTCCTTCTTCCCTCGGACCTCTTCCGACGGACTTACATCCGTTACATCCGTTACATAATCCGCTGCCGAACTTCCCTCGGACCTCTTCCGACGGACTTACATCCGTTACATCCGTTACATAATCCGCTGCCGAACTTCCCTCGGACCTCTTCCGACGGACTTACATCCGTTACATCCGTTACATCCGTTACATAATCCGCTGCCGAACTCCCCTCTTCCTTGTTGCCAAAGTTTACAGAGCATCCTTTAAGACTTTGCGAGTATGGTGCCAAGCTGCCATACCCATCACCGAGACCAAAAAGCCCAAACTCAGCAGCACGATCCGCAAACCCAAGTCATCCGATCCCACTACTTTGCTCACAGCATCCGTCAGCGGGCCTGTTACTGCTAAAGGCAAGCTGAGGGCAATGTTAATCGCATTGTTTTCCAAGCCAAAGACTTTTCCCCGCATAGATTCTGGAGTTTTCTCTTGAATCAAAGCTTGCATCGGGCCGTTAATTAAAGAAGCACCAAAACCGAACAGAGCACTCAAACTAAATCCCAGCCACAACTGTCTGGTAAAGGCAAACATTGCCAATACAAAACCCATCATCAAGAAACCAAGTAACGGTAAAGGTTTCTGCTGCATTCGATCGCCCCAGTGACCCAAAAAAGCCGCCCCGAAGACCATTCCGACACCAGCCGCCGCCAGCAAAAAGCCAAATTGAGTTTCTTTGAGACCAATTTTGCCCGAAAGTGCGATCGCCAGAACTTGCAGCGCCGCAAACACCGAATACAAAATCGTCAACTGCACCATCGCGTTGCTAACCAGGTGGTTGTGCTTCAAATAGCGCAAACCTTCCTTAAGGTCTTGCCAAGGATGGACATTTTTGGCACCGCTACCGGGATGATTTTCTTTAATGTGCATGGCATAGATCAAACCCGCAGATATCAGGTACAACCCACCCAACAAAAACTCTTGATAAGCTGGCCCGAAGCTGTGTTTGACCCAACTAAACAGCGGTTCGCCGATCGTCATCCCGACAATAATTCCGCCCATTGTGGACGAGGCGAACAGAGCATTTGCCGACATCAGTCCCTCTCGCCCCACGGCCAGGGGGATTGCCGCGGCCTCTGCTGGAGCAAAAAATTGCGTTACAGTAGAGACCAAAAACGTAATCGCCAACAACACGACAAAAGTTTTGGGCAAAAACGGCAAAGCTACAATCAACATGGCTCGGATCGCGTTACAGCCTATCAGCATTTGCTTTTTGGAAAAGCGGTCTACCACAATACCGGCCGCCGAACCAAAGAAGATCGCCGGCAGCGTGTAGGCGATCATCACCGCTGACAGCATTGAATTTCCCGAATACTCCGCAGAAACCGGCCAGGGTTGGTAGTCGCCGGTTTTCAGCAGAATAATCAGCAATACGTAAAAGATTTTATCCGCCACTTGGGCCAACAACTGGCCCGTCCACAAGGCGAGGAAGGGGCGATTTCTCAGTAGGGCATCAAGCCCGCTGCGGTCAGGGGGAGGGCTGGCTGGGTGCATAGGAATAGTTTAACTGACCGCTTGTAGCAATGATAATTTTCAGCAATACCTGCAAATCTGACACAACAAACTCGAAACGGATGAAAACTCCTGTCTCCTGGGTTCTTTTTCTGTTTTAGCAGATCGGCGGGGGAAGGCTGCGTTCTTTTTTTCTCTAGCGCGATCGACCACAGCCATTACCCGCGCCGGAAAATTCAGACAATGTGATTAAATATTGGCCTGCATTTCATCGCGAGTACAACATACGGTAGTATATTTTACAAAATACTTAATCTTATCAGTGATATTAAAAGATGTCACGCCAGTTAAGTAATATAACGAAGGTACTAAGTGTTAGGAGTGAAAAAATTGAAAAAAGTTGAAGCTATTATTCGCCCCTTTAAACTAGACGAAGTGAAAATCGCGCTCGTCAATGCCGGCATTGTGGGGATGACTGTTTCTGAAGTTAGAGGTTTTGGCCGTCAAAAGGGCATGACTGAACGCTATCGCGGTTCTGAGTACACCGTTGAGTTCTTGCAAAAGCTCAAAGTCGAGATTGTTGTCGAAAACGATCAGGTTGATATGGTGGTTGATAAAATTATCGCTGCTTCTCGCACGGGCGAGATTGGCGACGGCAAGATTTTCATCTCTCCGGTAGAACAAATTATCCGAATTCGGACTGGAGAAAAGAACCTGGAGGCAATCTAGGATACTGGGGAATGGGGCATTGGGCATTGGGCATTGGGCATTATAGCATTGGGCATTGGATAATTGGTACTAATCACAAATAACCAATAACTAATGACTAATAACTAATGACTAATGACTAATGACTCCATTTGTGGTATTAGGGCCTCGAATGCTTTGCCGCGGTGGGAGTGCGATCGCTTGATATCCGTTGTCATTTCGGCAAAAGTCTGCTGCTGTGCGGGTACGTAGAAAATCGGGTCATATCCGAAACCTCCGGTACCGCGAGGACTGTGCAGGATTTCACCTGGGCAAATTCCTTCTACTTGCAGGGCAATTGTACCGTCGGGACGGGCGATCGCGATCGCGCAAACAAATTGTGCTTCCCGGTTTGCTTCGTTTCCCAATTCTTTCAGCAGCCGAGATATCCTGTCAGCATCGCTTGAACCGTAGCGCGCCGAATAAATCCCAGGTTTACCGTCGAGTGCATCTACCATTAAACCAGAATCATCGGCGATCGACCATTCGCCTGTAGCTTTGGCTATTTCAGAAGCTTTCAAACAAGCATTAGCAATAAATGTTTCCCCAGTTTCCTCAATTTCCAATTCTTCCGGTTTTAGGCGCAATTCCCACCCCAAATCCTGAAGATAAAGCTGCATTTCTTTGAGTTTACCCGGATTGCCCGTAGCTACAACTAGCAATTTATTATTAGTCATTATTTCTGTTAAAATTTACGGATGGATTTTTCACGAACCGCGAAGATGCGAAGGAAGAGAGAGTTCCCAATTTTGTGGATTTTTTTACCGCAGAGGCCGCAGAGAACGCAGAGAAAGAGAGGTTTAATATCAATCCATTTGCGTTCATCTGCGGTTGTTTTCATCCGATTAATTCTGCGCCCAAGCTTTCGCCCAGTTTAAGTTTTGCATCACTTCTTTCAATGTGGCTGCTTCGGAATACAGCCTCAACACCGGTTCTGTGCCGCTAAACCGAATTAACAGCCAGCTTCCGTCAGCTAAGCGGAATTTGTATCCGTCTACTTTGTTGCATTCTACTACTGTTTTGCCGGCGATTTCTGTTAATGGTTGGTTTTGCAGCAAATCCAGCAAGCGCGCTCTTTCTTCCATGTTTGCTAGGTGCAGGTCAATTCTGTCGTAGGCTGAGGTAAACTCTGTTTCTGTTTGCAATCGGCTGTAAATTTCGCTTAAGTCTTCCCCGGATTTGACGACTGCTTCTAATAAGTACAGGGCTGATAGCAAGGCGTCTCTTTCGGGTATGTGGGTTCCGTAGCCGATTCCTCCAGATTCTTCGCCGCCTACTAGGACTTTGGTGGTTAACATTCGATCGGCTATATACTTGTAACCGATCGGCGTTTCAAATAATGGTAAGCCGTAAAGTTCGGCAATTTTGGGAATGATGTCGGAACCGCTGACGGTTTTGATGACTTCTCCGGTTAACCCGCGCCGTGAAGCTAGGTGTTCGATTAATATGGGAACTAGGATTTGCGAACTGAGAAAGTTGCCGCTAGAGTCAACGGCTGCAATTCGATCGCTATCTCCATCAAATACAAATCCGATCGACAAACCGGAATTTTGGCGCTGGTGGGTACGCATCATGCGGAACAATTTCGACAGGTAGCGCGGTAATGGTTCTGGTGCGCCGCCGCCAAACAGCGGATCGCGATCGCTGTTGATTTCTTGCACTGTTTCTTCTAATATTTGAGATAATCCTCCTGCTGCTGCGCCGTGCATTACATCTACAAACACTGTAATTTTCCCGGATGCGATCGCATCTTTAATCGCCTCAATATCCACCATTTCCCGCAAGGTTTTGCAGTAAGCCGGCCAAGGATTGAAATTCTCCAATTTTCCGGGGGTTGCTGAAAGTGCGGCCGGATTTTCGAGTTTTGCTTCTATCTGTTGCGTCACTTCGGGCGAAACTGAACCTCCAAATCCCCCCTTGACTTTTAACCCTAAATATGATCCGGGATTGTGGCTGGCTGTCAGGACGATCGCACCTAAAGCATTTAATTGTTTGGCTGCTAAACTGAAAGCCGGAGTGGGGGCGTAGGATTCGCTCAGCAGCACGTCAAATCCGGCGTTTTGGACTGCCTCAGCCGCTGTTTTGGCAAAATCTTCCGCCAAAAAACGGCGGTCGTAACCGACAATTACGGTACCGCTGCTGGCATGATTGCCACTGGTTTGTGCGAGAACTTGTGCTGCTAGGGGAGCTACTAATGCTACGCGATCGAAGGTAAAATCGTCGGCTATAATGCCGCGCCAGCCATCGGTTCCGAATTTAATAGGATTCATTTAGTCAAAAGCCATGAGTCACCAATCTATTTTATTGGCAGAACGGGCGATCGTCATCTGATTTGAGATTTTAGATCGGTCTTGGACGCACTCCGACAAAGAAACCGGGTTTTTTTTTACCCAATTTGCGGTGCGTAACGAAGTATATCGTAAAAAAAACCGATTTCTGGACCCCATGTTTGATTACAGCCACCAGGAAAAAAGTGATTGGCTAATGACTAATGACTGATGACTAATGACTGATGATGACTAATGACTAAAAGAATGCCGGTTGGTGGCGGATCAAATTCAAGAATTCTTCGCGAGTTTTTTGTTCATCTTGAAACACGCCCAACATGGCACTCGTAACCGTCCAAGCACCGGGTTTTTGTACGCCCCGCATTGTCATGCACATATGGCTGGCTTCCATTACTACAGCGACTCCCTGCGGTTCCAATATTGTCTGAACTGCTTCGGCAATTTGGCGCGTCAAACGTTCCTGCACCTGCAAGCGACGGCTGTACATCTCGGCAATTCTGGCTAATTTGCTCAGTCCCACTACTTTTTGGTTGGGAATGTAAGCGATGTGAACTCGGCCCATAAATGGCAGCATATGGTGTTCGCACATACTGAATACGCTGATGTCTCGCACCAGTACCATTTCGTTATGCCCTTCGTCAAAGATAGCGCCGTTGAGGAGTTCTTCGAGGGATTGGCTGTAGCCGCTGGTGAGAAACTGCATTGCTTCTGCTACCCGTTTGGGGGTTTTGAGCAATCCTTCCCGTTCGGGGTTTTCTCCTATTCCCAGCAGCATCGTCCGGACGGACTCCATCATTTCATCCATACCTACTTCTGAGGATACGGGTATGTTAGACTCTTGACCGTTGGAAGAATTGCGATCGGGTCTAGTCGTGATGCGCGGGGCGTTGTAGTCTGCGGTTTCTGAAGGTTTCATGCTGTCTGTTGAGATAGAGTTCGAGTTATTTGAGCCGTTGTTCGATGCAATTGTCATAATAATTTCGTGTGAGGAACGAGCTATTTTCGATTTTTGATTGTCGATTGCGATCGAGCTATCGATTTTCAATTGTGATAAAGCTATCGATTTTCGATTTTTGATTGTCGATTGCGATCGAGCTATCGATTTTGGATTGGGATCGAGCTATGGATTCAAAGATTGTTGAATTCGATCGCAATTCAGCAGTCTAAAATCTCAAGTTCACAAAACTCCTGCGTTGGACATGATCGTGATTTCTTCAATTACTGCACTTGCCGGCAACTGAACTGCGTGCAGAATTGATTGCGCGACGATTTCAGGGGTTAGCATGGCAGTGCGATCGAAGTTGGCTTGCACGCTCTGCGTGTCCCACATGGGAGTGTTGACAGAACCCGGACATACGACTGTGACGCGAATTCCCCGATCCCGTTCTTCGGCGGCTAAAGTCTTGGACAAAGCCATGAGACCGAATTTGCTGACGCAGTAGGGCCCCCAGTTGGGAAAAGTTTGGCTGCCGGCGATCGAGGAAACGTTGATGATGATTCCCGAACCGCGATCGCGCATGGACGGCAAAACTCCGACAATGCACTGCCAAACGCTAGTCAGATTGAGGTCTAAAACTTGCTGCCACTGGGCTAGGGAGGTTTCCGTCAAGGAGCCGGTGTAGCCCATGCCAGCGCTGTTGACCAGGATATCTACGGGCCCGAATTGAGATGCGATCGCGCTGATGCCGCTTTGCACTTGTTCAATTTTTGCCAAGTCTAAGGGATAAGCTTCTGCTTTCACTCCGACTTCTCTGGCCGCTGCGGCAACGGCTTCTAATTTTTCTGACTCTCGGCTAACTAAGGCCAGATTGATGCCCTCGGCGGCGAACGCCAGGGCCGTCGCTTTGCCAATACCGCTGCTGGCTCCGGTAATCAGAGCCTGCTTTGTTGTTCGATCGTTCATTAAATTTCCTGATACTTTCCCTCGGCAACTCTCTTTCGAGCGTTACAGCCTTCTTCGGCAAATTCGACTGCGGGTGATAACAGTTAATTATGAGATCGACATTAAGAACTGTTAAGCCGGTGTCACCTGAAAAATTATAACACTGCTGACAGATTTGCAGATCGTAGTGAGTTTTGATGTCGTGTCCGGTGGATCGCTCCAGAGCACTCCCGTTCGTAGTGCGGACTTCAGTCCGCACGCGCCATCCATTTTTGTTATGGTGATAATCGACCGGAGATGATATTACTCGCTGGAAGTTAAGAAATTTTCAACTCATCACTAATAGACGAATCTTCTAAAAGCCTGTAAAGAGCAGGCTCAAAGAGCCTGCTCCACAAGAATTATTGTTTGTGTCTGATAAATCTGAATCGATCGACTCAAGCAGCAATTTCATTGAATACACCGATATCACGAAACTTTTGATACCTGAGATCCCGCCGCTGCTTGCCAGTAAGCTGTGTCAGTTCTGCTAAGTTTTCCAACAAAGCTTGTTTGAGGGCTGACGCAGCTTTTAGCGGATTCGAGTGAGCGCCACCAATCGGTTCGGGTACTATCTGATCGAGAACGCCGAGGTTTTTTAAGTCCCAGGAAGTGATTTTTAGGGCTTCTGCTGCTAAGTTGGCTTTGCCAGAGTCTTTCCAGAGGATGGCGGCGCAAGCTTCCGGGGTGGCGACGGTATAAACAGAATGTTCCATCATCAACAGCCGCTCGCCAACACCGATACCTAATGCACCGCCGGAACCTCCTTCGCCGATGACGGTACATATAATCGGAACGTCGAGGCGAAACATTTCTCGGAGGTTGCAGGCGATCGCCTCTCCCTGTCCTAGCTGTTCAGCTTCTAAGCCCGCCCAAGCTCCGGGAGTGTCGATAAAGGTGAAAATTGGCATGGAGAAGCGATCGGCGTGTTCCATCAACCGCAAGGCTTTGCGGTAGCCCCCCGGCGCCGCCATGCCGAAGTTGCGGGCGATATTGTCTTTGGTGTCGCGCCCTTTTTGATGGCCGATGATGACTGTAGGACACCCGTCTATACGGGCAATTCCGCCGACTAGGGCCGGGTCGTCTCCGCCGCGCCGATCGCCGTGCAGCTCGATCCACTCGTCGCTAATTGCCTGAATGTAATCGAGGGTACTGGGGCGGCGCGGGTGACGGGCCAGTTGCAGCCGCTGCATGGGGGACAAGCTGCTGAAAATTTCTTGCCGCAGTTGGGTGGAACGAGCTTCGAGTTTGCGAATTTCGTCGGTGACATCGACGCTGTTTTCTTCGGCGAGTTGCCGAATCTGGTGAATTCGGGCTTCGAGTTCGGCCAGCGGCTTTTCAAAATCTAGGAGTAGTGGTTTGCGGTCTGAGTTTGGCACGCTGATAATTTCTATAGGGTTTTAAGGTTTAGTCGATCGACTGTTTCCCGATCCTACCCTGTCAGGCGTTGCTGAAAAAGAGTGTTCTTGGGAAGTTTTTAATTTTTAATTATGTTTGGCTCGTTGACAAGAGTTAAAAGCCAGAGGCTCCAGCCTGGTTTTTTGCTACACTGTTTTTGTTAGATACCTGAGTTTACCGGCGCCACTCCCCACGCTCCTATGCCCCCCACAGCAACAAAAAACTAAATTCTGTTGAATGGTTGCAAAGTGCAAAAAGCGATACCAGTGCGATCGAACTCACCGCTTCGGAAGCTTTAACAGCTCTGTCTGTATTAGCTGTTGCCGCCGACGGTAAAATATCTGAAGCAGAAAGACAAACTCTCGCCGCCAATCACATTCGCTTGTTTAGATATTAGTCTAGCCAACACTTCCAAAAACTTTTTAAGAAAGTCCTGAAATTGAGCAGCCAGTACAGTCTGGCTGAGGTATTTGCTGCTGCTAAAAATGCCTTAAATCCTCAGCTTCGAGAAACAGCTTTTGCGCTACAGATTTGGTTTTGGTAGATGGAATTTTCACCGCTCAAGAACAGGATTTTTTGCGTCAACTGTCCGAAGCTTTGGACATTCCTGATGAACTTAGCAAAAACACGATCGCAGTCATGACTCTCAAAAACTGCGGGGAGAACTTCCGAGGTGACATATAGCAGTTCTCACTCTCGATGAGAGATCGATCGGTCAACACCTCATCTTTCGCTCTAACTGCTATATATCCGTTGTTAATGAACTGTTAGCTGTATCAAAAAAAGTTACTGGTTATTCTCAGAAAAACTTTCCTCAATAACCAATAACCGCAACAAATCACATCAGAATGACATCAAAGGTCGGAAACCGTGTTTAACGGACATCTCGCCAATTTGCTCCATCTTTTCCACTGTAATTTGATTCCGTCCCCAAGAAAAATTGGTATACAATTTTTCAAATTCCAGCAGCATGGATTCGGCAAAACAGGCAAACAACTGTCGGCCCGGCACATCCATATTGACAATCTTCATGATTTTCCACTCAATATCGAGGGAATGCTCCACAATCCCGCCATTGAGCACAAAAACTTCGGGATGCTGAACCTGAGTTGCCAAATTTTTCGGATAGCCACCGTCAATCAATAAACAGGGTTGCTTCAAAGTTTTCGGGTCAATTTCTACTCCCTTTGGCATACTGGCGACCCACACTACAATATCCGCTTGCGGCAGGGCTTCTTCCAACTTCATGATTTTGCCTCGCCCCAATTCCGATTGCAAATCTTGCAAGCGTTCTTTGTCGCGGGCAATTAGCAACAATTCTGCTACATTTGTTTTAACATTGAGCCAGCGACACACCGCACTGCCAATATCACCTGTAGCCCCACAAACCGCTACAGTAGCTTTTGAAAGTTCAATCCCCAATTTTGGGGCAGCTTCTTCTACTTGGCGGCACAGGATGTAAGCCGTGTGGGTGTTACCAGTGGTGAAGCGCTCGAATTCCAACTTGAGATTGCGAATTTGCTTAATTTGCTGCAAGTTGAAAGTCTCAAAAATTATCGAAGAAAATCCGCCTAATGCAGTGATATTAATCCCGTTTTTTTGAGCGTGTGCCATCGCATTAAGAATTTTGCGAGTGGCTGCTTTAATCCGGCGCGTGGCTAGCATTTCCGGCAGAAAACAGGACTCCACATAGCGGCCTTCTATTTTTTGCCCGGTAATGCTAGTGACAGTGATATTGTCAACTATTTGGGGCGGTGCGCTGCACCAAAAATCGAGACCTTGATCGGCATATTCTGGATAGCCCAGCTCGTTAGCTACTGATTGGGCGTGTTCTAAGCTGGTTAAGTGACCGATTAGACCAAACATTAAGTTGTCAAATGAAGGAAGATTGAAGAAGAAGGAAGTTCGGCAGCCGATTGTGTAGCGGATTTAACGGATGTAACGGATAGAATTCCCGATTACCCATCATTGATTACCGATTACCCATCAGTTCTGCCGTCATTAGGAAGAAGGAAGAAGGAAGAAGAAAGAAGAAAAATATCAATTTTTCCATTAAAAATGAGGGATATCATTTTTAATTTTCAAGTTTTTTCCCATTCCTTATTTCCCAATTAACTAGGCTGCGAGGCCTTGTGCTGACATCCGCATGATGTCGCGGTTGTTAAAACCAATGTTGCCTAGGGCTTCGCCGTAGGCAATCATAAAGTCTTCGATTAAAGCGTCTTTTTCCATTCCCAAGACGCGGGCATCGTCTGCGACAGCGTTTAGCAGCTTCCAGATGATGGGCAGGTTTTGACGGTTGGCGGCTTCGAGTTCGGCTTTGGATTCCTCGAAGTGAGCTTGCAGCCAGACTTCCCCAAAGTTGAGGTGGCTGTATTCTTCTTTGACGACTCCTTCGGTGATTTTGCGTGCAAAGTCATCGGCGACGGGGATGTATATGTTGTAGGCTGCGATCGCAAAACACTCGATGATTAGCGATTGAATCAGCAAGCAAGTTACAATCTGACCCTCAGCCGCGGCTGTTTGGAAGTTTCTGTGCAAATCAGAAAAGAATTGCTTGGCAAATGCCATATCGGGCGTGACCTTGAGATTGCGACCGCAAGCTTGGAAGCCTTTCATGTGGCGGTTTTCCATCTTGGACAAGCCAATTAATTCGCTTTTTTTGTCAGCCAACAGTTCGGCCAGTGTCAGGTAATTGTCGTGAGCTTCTTGTTCGCCTTCAATCACAATGGCGTTGATACGGCTGTAAGCGTCTTTGTAAGTTTCGGTTTGAAAGTCTATTGTTGGGCTGGCCTCAAGCTGTGGCATGGATACGTTTTCTCCTTATATAACCTTGTAGGATGTTTGGAAACCCCTTAAAATTTTGGGGTCGCGTGCACTACACTTTACCTATTTTCGACTAAAAATTTACGATTGTGTGGGAATCTGGGAGGCGATCTGGTTTGAGAGCCTCACAAGCTTATTATTTTAGGTTAATTCGCAAGTTTATGGGTAAATCGTTGGGCTGGTCTCAAGCGCTGAAAGTGCTGAGCTTTATTTTTTTGTTGGCGGGGGCTGCGCTGGTGCTCCTGCCGCTGGCTGCTGTTTTTTTGGTTTCGCTGTCACCATCTGGTGTCGGTGTCAAGGCCACAGGCTTGACTTTGGCAAACTATCAGGAGGCTTGGCGCAGGGGGAATTTTTTGTTGGCATTTGTTAATTCTACTCTAGTGGCGATCGCAGTGACGGGTTTTCAGGTTGTGACTTCTGCTTTGGCGGGTTATGCTTTGGCCCGGCTGAAGTTTCGGGGGCGGCAGGCTCTAGTTTTAGTAGTTTTGGCAACACTGGTGATTCCGTTTCAGCTTTTGGTAATTCCCATTTTCATGGTTTTGAAGTGGGGCCACCTGCTGAATACTTACGGAGCGCTGATTTTGCCGACGGCGGCTAACGGTTTCGGGATTTTTCTGCTGCGCCAGTATTTTATGACAATTCCGGTGGAATTGGAAGAAGCGGCAATGCTGGATGGGGCTAACCGCTGGCAGGTGTTGTGGCGGGTGATGTTACCTTTGGCCCGCCCTGCTTTGGTGACGCTGTTTTTGTTTACGTTTATCGGGGAGTGGAACGATTTGTTTAAGCCGTTGGTGTTTACGACGCGGCCGGAATTGCGGACTGTGCAGTTGGTTTTGGCGGAGTTTCAGGAACAGTTTACTAGCAGTTGGCAGTTGTTGATGGCGGCGGTAGTAATTGGGACTGTGCCGGTGGTGTTGCTATTTTTGACCGGTCAGCGGCAGTTTATTCGCGGGATTGCGGCGACGGGAATTAAGAATTGATTTTGGGTTTGGAGCAAAATATAAGTTATTAGTGAGAACATAAGTCCTCTGTTGTGATTCAAACTCAACAATGATTGAAGTGCTTGCTACCAAAAAATATGTCATTGCGGACAAAGTGAATCTATGCAAAAGCTGGGCTGGTTTTTATTTATTGCATCTTTCGTGCCCTGGGTGGCAATCTTGTTTATTGTGCCGTTTATGCCACTGAGCCTCGCCGAAAAAACTACAATTAATATCATTCTAGCTGTTGGGGCAGAAGTGTGCTTTTGGCTAAGCGTGGTAATTTTGGGGAAAGAAGTAGTTACTAAATATCGGCGTTATTTGAGTCCGCGCTATCTTTGGAAAAAAATCAGAAATTTCAAGCGGAAATAAGCATGAATTAACGCAGATTTGGTGGGAGGATCTCAGTTTTTCATTGATAGTGCGAGCATCCCCGCTCGCGAGTGGTACTACAATAAAAAAAATGCTGTTTGCAAAACTGAGATGCTCCCGATTTGGTTCGCAGTCAGGACTTTATTCCGCATCAATAAGGAAAAACTAAATTCCTGACTACAAACCTATTTCAACGTTTAGCTATTCGCTGAAAATTTGTAAGCGAATAGAGCGTTCTCCGTCTCCGAAATCAACTTCAATCTTTTCTCCCGAAAGACTGTCCAAGCATCCCAACAGTAAGCGCAAATTGGGTGTGCTGGCTCCTGTGTCTACATACAATCTATCTGCTAAACTGCCTAAACGCTTCCAAATTGTATAGAGCTTGACTACTGTTTGTTCTAGCTGTGCTGCTTGTTTTACAACGTCGGCGGTGGTTCCCAAACATCCAACTCGCAAAGATTCTTCTAAAGCCATTTCCATGTCTAAATGAGACTGGTTGAGAGCTTGTACTTGGGCGGCTGCGTCGAGATATTTTGATAAATTCTTGGCATCGGAAGTTAGCTGTTTTACTGTATCTACGTCGGGATTTTCTGTTATTTCTTTTTGAATTTCGCTTTGGTGAGAGGGAGATAGTTTCTCCATTTCTTTGACTAAGGGTGCGAGATAGCGGGAAGGAAGGGAACCGCTAGATGCTTTTTCTTTGACTTCTTCTGGCAATAATTCTGAGTTCATGGCCATCCATTCGTCGGACAGTTGTTTGACTTCGCGACGGGTAATGCGATCGCCGCTTGCGGCTGCATCTGTTACCATTTGCTGCACTTCGGGAGATGCTTTGGCGGTTTCTATAAAGGCTCTTTTGCTGAAGTTTCTAATCGAATTTGGGTCTAAATCTCCTTGCTGGATTAGAGTATCGGCGCTATTAGCTAATTCTATCAAAGAATAGGCTTGACTTTTGCCAATTTCTCGTTCTTTGAGCCAGTTCAAAAAGCCAGTGCCACGTCCTTCGCCGCCTTTTTTTTCTCTGTCTCTAACTGTTCGGAGAATTTGTCCGCGCCAGATGTCGGTTTGCAAGTCGAAGCGATCGCACACTTTCCATGCTGTGTCAACCTGATTCTCAAAGTCGAAGTCTGGTATTTGTTCGTCTTCGGGATCTGGCAATTGAAAGTTGATATCGGTAAAGCCGTTGAGGGCTTCGGCAAGTTCAGAGGGTGTTTGGGGGACTTCAGCCATTAGGAAAAAATTGTGTAGTGCAACAGCCGGTTTGATTTTGAAACTTGCATAGCTTGACAGTTGAGACGCTATATGTAGCGGTAAATTTGTCAGTGTTTACCCTTGTGATAGAGTTTGGGTGCAAGTCATTTTATTATTGCACGGTGGAGGGCGATCGGCGAAAAGATACCTGCAATGACTAATTACCTAACGGTCATTGCGATCGTCCGCGCGAACCAATCTCAATCCGTTACGCTCGCGATGACATTCTATAATTAGGGCTTGCACAAAAACTCTGAAATCTCCCAAAAGATAAGAGTAACCCAGGGTTTGATCGACCAAGGAATTACTCACTTTCAGAATCAGGATGAGTAAAAACCCATCCCTCTAAAACTACAATGGCGATACCCGATCGCGTTCCACCTCATCGTGGACAGTCGTTTTTCCATCCACATTTATGTCATCGTCGAGGGGATTTTCCGGGCGAGAGGGCTTCCTAAAGCGATCGCTAGCCGAAGCAATCACCACATACAGCACCGGCACGATAAACAAACTCAAGAAAGTAGAAACAACCATCCCCCCCGCGATCGCATTCCCTAGCGATCGGCGACTCGCCGCCCCCGCACCTTCCGGGTTAATCAGAGGAGTAATACCCAAAATAAAAGACAGAGAAGTCATCAAAATCGGTCGCAAACGCTCTGCGGCCGCCTCAACTGCTGCCTTAGCAATTGGATATCCCCGCTCCCGCAATTGATTAGCAAACTCCACGATTAAAATCGCATTTTTACTAGCCAATCCAATCAACATCACCAAACCAATCTGGCAATAAACATCATTCGCCAAACCCCGCAACGACTGAGCCAAAAGCGCACCTAAAATCGCCAGAGGCACCGACAGCAAAATAATGAAAGGATCGACATAATTCTCATACTGAGCCGCCAAAACCAAGAACACAAAAATCAGCCCCAAACCAAAAATAATTGGAGCTTGACCCCCCGACTCAATTTCTTCTAAAGAAGTGCCAGACCATTCGTAGGCAAAACCTGCTGGTAAAACTTGAGCCGCGACCTTTTCCATCGATTTAATCGCCTGTCCCGAACTCGCTCCCGGAGCCGGAGAACCCGTAATTTCAATTGACCTATATAAATTGTAGTGATTAACAGTTTGTGCTCCCACCACCGGAGTTAGCTTCACCAAATTGCTCAAAGAAATCATTTCATTCTTTCCAGAGCGGACGTACAATTTACCAATATCTTCAGGATTATCGCGAAACTGTTGATCCGCCTGAACGTACACCCGATAATTGCGCTGCTCCAGATTAAAATCGTTCACGTACTGCGAACCCAGAGCCGTTTGTAGCGTACTGAAAATATCATTGAGAGAAATATCCAAAGCCTTAGCTCGATTGCGGTCAACCTCCACAATTAACTGAGGCGTATTCGCAGCAAACGTACTAAATACCGCCTGCAATCCCGGTGTCTGATTTGCCTGCTTCAAAATTCCACCCATCGTCTCAACCATCGCATCTAAACCGCTGTTACCTTTGCGGTCTTGCAATTGAAATTGGAAGCCTCCAAATTGACCTAAACCTTGAATTGCCGGCGGATTCACCGGGAAAATTCTAGCTTCGGGAATCGCCATAAGCTTACCCTGCAAGCTGCCAATAATCGCTTGTACAGTTTGACTTTCTCCGTGACGTTCGCTCCAGGGTTTAAGCGTAGTAAAAATAATACCTTGGTTAGATGTGCTACCACTAAAACCAAAGCCTCCTACTGAAAAAGTACCTACAACTTCAGGAAGTTTAAGAATTTCTTTCTCAACTTCATCCATCACTTGGCGAGTGTATTGCAGCGAAACTCCTTGGGGGCCTTGAATAATTGTTAGAAAATATCCCTGGTCTTCCTCTGGGATAAATGCTGTCGGTACTGATAGATAAAGCCAAGCTGTGAATCCCAGAGAAGCGATGAATAGGAGGGTGACGATTGTTTTAATTCGAGTGAGAAATATCAAAGATCGCCGGTATTGCCGCTGCGTCCAATCGAGAAATCCATTAACGCGATCGAACACCCAACCAATTGGCCCCCCAAACTTCGGCCCTCGCCGCAGTAATATAGCTGCCAGTGCAGGGGTAAGGGTAATAGCCATGAAGGTAGAAAGAGCAATAGAAAAAGCAATTGTCAGAGCAAATTGTTTGTAGAGTGCTCCCGTAGTTCCGGGAAAAAATGCCACTGGTATAAACACTGCCATCAACACTAAGGAAGTCGCAATTACAGCGCTAAAAAGCTCCCGCATTGACTCGAAAGCTGCTTGGCGGGCATTCATGCCTTGGCGAATCAAACGATCGATATTTTCTACTACAATAATAGCGTCATCAACCACCAACCCTGTCGCTAATGTTAGACCAAATAGAGATAAACTGTTAATGGTAAATCCGAAAACTTTGATAAAGGCAAAAGTCCCAATCAAAGAAATCGGAATTGTGATAGTGGGAATAATAGTAGTCCGCCAGTCTTGCAAGAAAACAAAAATTACTATTACCACTAGCAAGACAGCTTCAAATAGTGTCTTCACAACTTCTGACATCGACTCTTGGACAAACAAAGTCGTATCTAGCGCTACTCTATGTATCAAGCCCGGAGGGAAACCTTTAGCTAGTGTTTCCATTTCTGCTTTGACGGCATTAGCAACATTCAAAGCATTGCTTCCGGGCAATTGATAAATTCCCAAGCCTACCGCATCCTTGCCTCTAAATCGCAGGAAAGAGTTGTAATTTTCGGCTCCTAATTCGGCTCGACCAACGTCTTTTAATTTAATAACCGTGCCATTGGCCTCTGTTTTCAAGACAATGTTTTCAAATTCTGCGGGTTCTTGGAGGCGGCTTTTTGCCCGTAAATCAATTTGATACATTTGCCCCTCTGGAGCTGGTTCTTGGCCAACTCTCCCGGCGCCAACTTGTATGTTTTGTTCGTTAAGTGCCCTGGTGACATCTTGCATTGTCAAACTGCGGGCGGCTAATTTATTGGGGTCTATCCACAGGCGCATTGCATAGCGGCGTTCTCCAAAAATTCGCACGTCGCCAACGCCTTTTACTCGCTTTAGCGCGTCTGCTAAATACAAGTCGGCGTAATTGCTTAAAAATATGGTGTCGTATTCTTTATTTTCTGTAAATAAGCCGATCGCCAGCAAGAGACTGCTAGATTGTTTTGTAACTCTCACTCCCGTGCGCTGTACGGCATCTGGTAGTTGGGGTTGGGCGACTGCAACTCGATTTTGAACATCGACTGCGGCAATATCTTTGTTGCGCGAGGAGTCAAAGGTGGCTGTGATGCTACTGGTGCCGTCGTTACTGCTGCTAGAAGTTAGATATTTTAGTCCTTCAACGCCGTTTATCTGCCTCTCTAGGATGTTTGTAACTGCATTTTCGACAATTTCGGCACTAGCCCCGCTATAGTTGGCTGTGACGGTGATTTGGGTGGGGCTGATGTCGGGGAAGCGTTCGATCGGCAGCGTGGGAATGCTAATTGCGCCTACTAGAATGATCACTAAGGCGCAGACACTGGCAAAGACGGGTCGTTTAATAAAGAAATCTGCAAACATTATTTTTGTAATGGGTAATCGGTAATTGGTAATTGCAATTGGAATTTAGATATTTAAGGATGAAGTTGATTAATTTTATTCATCCTCTATTCAATCCTGTTAATTGGGAAAATACTCTAAATCTTGATTCAGATTTGATACTATTTATCAAAATTATTGCTCTCCCAAAAAAGTTTGGTTTATTTCCTGATTTTTTGTATAAGCTGCGAATATATTTAATTAGTTGGTAGTGCGGACTTACAGAAGATTTCAGGTTTATGAAGTACAAAAAAGCCGGAGCGGGAGCCGGAGGGCGAGCACGGGGGCATCGCCCCTACAGATAACAATTTTTTTGTAACTCACTTACCTGGAATCTGCTGTAAGTCTGATTAGATGTTGCGTCAGTCAGCGCCTGCACTACGAACCGCGATTAATTTTTTCCTCCTACTGGTGGTTTTTTTCCTTCCGCTTCTGCTGGTTCTTGAATGACGATGGGAGCGCCGTCTGTCAAGTTGAGAATGCCTGCGACAATAACTTTTTCTCCGGCTTGCAAGCCTTCGATAACTTGATAATTATTGCCTTCGATGGTTCCCAGTTTCACGGGTTTTTGTCGCGCTACTAAAGGTGGCATTCCAGGTTTTGACTGTTCTGGCTTTTGAGCTGTGAAGACAAAAGTTTCCCCGCCCAAGCGAGTGACTGCTGTGACTGGAACTAAAATTCCTGGCTTCTGATCCCAGATGACTCTGGCTTTGACAAATTGGAGGTTTAGTAGTTCGCCTGTGGGGTTGGGAAAGGTGGCTTTAGCTAAGATTGTTTGGGAGTTGGCGCTGACGTTGGGGGAGATAAAACTGATTTGACCTTTGGCGATCGCCTTTCCTTGAGTGTCGAGCATTTCTACTGGCAACCCGAGGCGTAATTGTGGCATCCGTTCTAAAGGAATTGATAACCGCAAGTCTAGCAGTTGGTTCTCTGTTAAGATGGCGATCGCATCACCTGTTTTCAAGTAGTCGCCGACTTTGACTGGTATGTCGCCGATGACTCCGGCGAAGGGCGCGATGACAGCAGTTTCTTGGAGTTGTACTTCAAAACCGCGCACTTGAGCGGCGGCTTGGGCCACTTGCGCTTCGGCTCGATCGACCTGTTCTTGGCGGGTGCCGTTGGCTAACTGAGCTAATTTGGCTTTGGCTTGGGCAACTTCTGCTTCGGCTTTGGCTATTTCTTCGGGGCGCGCACCGTTTTGCGATTGCCGCAAAGCTTCCCGCTGCTGTTGTAAGGCTGCTGTGCGCCGATCGATTTCGGCTTCTCGGTTTTTTTGCCGCTGCTGCAACCGCCTTTGAGCTTCTCGGAGATTGGCTTTGGCGGTGCTTTCTTTTTGAATGTATTCCTGGAGGGTGTTGGCGGATGTTGCGCCTTCTTTGGCTAATGCTTGATACCTGACAAGTTGCTGGGCCGCCAGCTTAGCTTCGGCTGTGCTTGCTTCTACTTGGGCTTTTGCTTGGGCGATGTCTTCTAGGAGGCTACCTGTTTGGGCATCGGCCAGGTTGGCTTCGGCTTGGGAGACGAGGGCTTGGGCTTGACCAATTTCTTCGGGCCGACTGCCCGATCGCAGTTGGGCTAGGTTGGCTTGAGCTTGGGCGACTTGGGCTTGGGCTTGGGCGATTTCTTCTGGCCTGGCACCTGCTTGGAGTTCGGCTAAATTAGATTCGGCGGCGCTGAGATTGGCTTGGGATTGTCTTAACTGAGCTTGGGCGCTGTCGCTTTTGATCCGGGCGATGGCTTGTCCTTTTTCGATCGAGTCTCCAGATTTGACAAAAATCTCCGTGACTAGCCCTTCGGTTTGGGGTTTGATTTGTACTGAGCGTTTTGCCTCTAGGCTGCTGACAAATTCGGAGGTATCTTGGATCGAGCTGGTTTCAAGGGCTGCGATTTTGACTGGTATGCCTTTGGGTTTACCTGCTGCTGCTTGTTGCGGCGGGCGACTGTGACTCGACTGCCACAGGTACCAGCCGCCGCCTCCTGTGACGATCGCGATGGCGGCGATTAGCAGCCAGCGCGATCGCGGTTTCGCTGGGCGCGGGCGATCGGCAACGGCGGGAAATTCTTCGGGTTGATAGTTGTCTGCATCGGTTAGATGAAGTTCCGGTGTACCAGTTTTTGGGTTTTCAACTTCAACGGCGGATTCTAGAGATTTAGATTCAACGACGGATTCTGGGGATTTAGAATAACTCATGGAGCACCACTTAGATTTTTTTTTAACATTTGACTTACTTAGACTTTGGCGGAATCTTTGCTCTCTAGCGTCCCTCTCAAGCGAGATGGAATCTCCCAAGTGTTTTTTTGATGGGGTTGGAGAGTCGCGCGATCGCTTTTCTCCTTAGCTAGTTGCTCGGTTAACCACTGTATTTCTAAGGACAGCACTGAGTTGCAGCGATCGCCAGAGGCGAGTTGATACTCGTCGGTTAGCGGATATTCGCTTTTGAGACTTTCGATGTAGTCTTGTCGGATGTAACAGACTCGCAAGCGGTGTTCCAACAATTTCAGGCGTTCTGCAGGTTCTAAGTCGCCAAAAAAGAAAAATTTGATTTGGAAACGGGAACCACTGTTTACCCAACTTTCTTGAGGGTGATCGACCATTTTTTTTCGCCAGAGTTCGCGCCCTTTGTCTGTAATGGCGTAAATTTTGCGCGGACAGCCCGCATCTCCGGCTTCTTCGGCAATTGTCGCAATCTGGCCTCGCTGTTCCAAACGCTTGAGCAGCGGGTAAATCGCTCCGTAGTTAACGCTGATGCAACTGCTCATGAACAGCTCTAGTTTTTGCTTTAGCCGATAGCCGTGCAACGGTTCCCGCTGTAGCAGACCAAGGGCTGATAATTCAAGCATTTATATCAAGTTGATATTATATTTTGGATTATACAACTATAGCTGACTCAAGGGCGATCGGGTAAATAGTTAGTTTGATAGAAATTTTAATCTGCAATACACATTTTATAAAATTTGTCAACACTCTAAAGACAGATTAGACAGACTAAACAAAGAAACGGAAGAACAAGCTGGAAAAGCCTGTTGCAAAGCGAGGGGAGATGTCTAAATATATCAAAATAACAACTGCGCTGAACGTCGCGATCGTCTATTTGTACAATCAATTGCACTTTCCGACGAATCGGCACGCTCATCACCAGCCTCCATCTTGTTTTGCATCTTGTTTTGAGTGCTTTGATGCAGGATTTACTCGTTACCAGTTCGAGCGAAAGTAACGCAGATCAGTCGGCTCTGCCTCCATCTTGTTTTGAGTAGGAACACGGCACTGCCGTCTCCCTACAGAAAATCATTTAGGATTGCTATAGGAGAGAATTTAAGTATTTGAAGGACAAAAAATGGCGACAAACATGGGACGATATTTGCAGGTACTCAAATTGTTCTGGGCGGCGGCGATCTCCGCGGAGCTCGAATACCGGATCAACTTTGTCCTGGCAGCCCTTAGCAGCCTCGGAAACCTTGCTGGCAGTTGGTTCGGACTGTTTTTGTTCTACCGTACTGGCTACAGTTTTTCGGGCTATTCATGGGAAGAAGCTTTGGTTGTACTCGGGATTTTTACGGTTTTGGAAGGGTTTTCGTCAACCTTTCTCGCCCCTAACCTCAACCGTATTGTCGATCGAGTGCAGCAAGGTACTCTCGATTTCGTACTCCTCAAACCCATCAATTCGCAATTTTGGCTGTCTGCAAACACAGTCTCCCCTTGGGGAGTCCCCGATTTAATCTTCGGCGCGCTATTATTGCTCTATGCTACTAACAAATTGGAAGTAGCAATCGGCAACTATTTTTTAACAGCAATACCGCTGTTATTCGGAGCTATTAGTCTTTACAGTATCTGGTTTATGTTAGGTGCAACTAGCATTTGGTTTGTCAAAATTTACAACGTTACCTCAGTGCTCAAAGGATTGTTAGAAGCGGGTAGATTTCCAATGGCGGCTTATCCCGCAGCTTATCGATTTTTCTTCACTTTTATAGTTCCGGTTGCTTTCTTGACGACTGTGCCGGCAGAAACCATGCTGGGCAGAGGTGAAATTGTTTGGATCGCAGGGGCGGGAATTTTGGCGATCGGGCTGTTGTTGTTTTCGCGCTACTTCTGGCAATTTGCACTCCGCTTTTACACCAGCGCTTCGAGTTAGGTAAGCTGCGGCGTGACAAGAAATTTTCTGTTATGTTTGAGGGGGAAAAAACGAAAGAAGGTTTGACCATTCGGCAATAGTTCATAAAAATATACAGTTTGAAGACAGTACAGCCGACGGAGAAAATATTTGTGTCCTATCTACTTATATTCTAAAAAAAACAGTAAAATTTCAAAATATCCTTGAAATCTCAACTCTCAATCAACCACGCAAACGAGGGCCAACAAATGAAAAGAAAAAAACTGGGCAACAGTAATTTTAACATCAGCGCGATCGGTCTGGGAGGTATGCCGTTGTCGTTAAGTGGCAAGCCGCCAGAATCGCAAGCAATTGCGGTAATTCACCGCGCCCTCGATTTGGGTATCACCCTGATTGACACCGCAGATTCCTATTGCGAAGATCAATCGGACAAACACCACAACGAGCACCTGATTGCCAAAGCTTTGCAAGAGTACACCGGAGATATTCGGCCGGTTACTGTGGCCACGAAAGGTGGCTTGATGAGGCCTCAAGGTGCCTGGACGCGCAACGGGAATCCCCACCATTTACGCAAGACAATTCGCGAAAGTTTTGAAGCTTTGGGCGGCAATCACCCGATCGACCTTTGGCAGTATCACTCGCCCGATCCAGCCTATACAATCGAAGCAGCCCTAGCACCCGCAAAGGAAGCAGTAGAAGCAGGAATGATTCGATTTATCGGAGTTTCCAACTTTTCTGTAGAGCAGATCAAACGCGCCCGGGATGTAGTAGAAATTGTCTCGGTGCAGAATCAGTACAATCCGTGGCACAGACAGCCGGAATCTGACGGCGTACTGGAATATTGCGAAGCCGAAAACTTGACATTTTTCCCCTGGAGTCCTTTGGGTGGAAGCCGCCGCGTCACCAGCTTGCAAGATATGCCCGCGATCGCCTCCTTAGCAGCCGAAAAAAACGTTTCAGTGTACTGTATAGTATTAGCTTGGTTGATGGCACAATCGCCCTGCGTCGTTCCGATTCCCGCTGCGACAAAATTATCGAGCATTGAGGACTCCGTAAAGGCGATCGAAGTTAAATTAACTGACGAAGAATTGCAACAAATTGCAGTAAGTTAAATAAGTAAGCTGTTGGGCATTTAAATTGCATATTCTGGACGCTGCTACAAGCTCACCCAGAATATTTTTTGATTTTTGTTAAATTATATTTAAATGTCGCAACAGCTTATAAATCCAGAGATTTAATTAGTAAAATTGCCACTTTTTGAGGAATTGCGTTTTATGGAATCTAATCAAGTGAATGCCGATCGAGACGTAGCAATTGAACATCAAAACGTACCTGTCGCCCATGAAGGACTGCACAACTTTTTATACAGTTCCGACTCAGAACACAGCGCAGCGGCCGCTGTTTCTGAAGTAGAAAATGACGGCACGCAAGTAATGTCGATCGATACCTGGCGAAGTCTAGCAACTAACGCAAAAGTCGCCGGAGTTTACGCTGTCACGGACAGTGCGCGCAACACTCAGTATATCGGTTATTCGCGAAATATCCTGCTTTCAATCAACGGTCACATCGCGCAAAACGGCGCAGAAAATTGTGCTTTTGTGCGCGTCCAAACTTTCAAATTCCCCAAACGGGAAGAAATGGAAAGTTTGCGGGATGCTTGGATCGCAGAACTAGGCACTATTCCGCCGGGAAACGGCGCAGAGAGCGAAATGTGGGCGAGTACGGTAGGTCAAGCAGCGCGCGCTGCTATGTCTGCTGAGGAACAAACAGCTTATGAGGAAAAGAAGCTAAAATTACGCAAAGCAATGGCAGATTCTACTCTTACCAAAGAGTTAGAAACAGCAGCCAAAATTGACGGCGAACGACACGAACATCTGGAAGCTGCAGTTAACAATGATGATTGGAGTGCGGTGATTCAATCGCAAACCCAGGAAACAAAGTCCGGCGAATAAAATTCGCTGCTATATCAACTTTCGTTTGTCGTAAAGCGGGGCGGGTTTTGTTCGGAGATTGCGTGCCGGATGCGAGGATTACGCGATTAACCCGCCCCTACTAACTAATGACTACTGACTACTAACTACTGACTAATGACTAATGACTAATGACTAATGACTAAGCAATGGCAGATTCTACTCTTACCAAAGAGTTAGAAACAGCA
>NZ_JAUBTN010000049.1:0-47323 GCF_036705055.1 Microcoleus sp. CZ3-B2
GACCCCATCTTTTTTTACCATAAATCGGTCAAACCTTTGTTAGCTATGGGTTTTAACGGGGTTGTCACCCCGTCAGGGAAGTAACCTTGCAAATTCTGATGGGATGTATGCAGAGTCAGGAACAGGATTTGATCGCATCTGGGGCGGTGTGTGATGTTTGGTCTCCCTATGATGCGTTTGATGCTGCACAGACGATGCTGGGAGTTTTAAAGCAATCAAAAGCTCAAAAGGATGAGTAATGTGGAACGATTTTCTTTTGTATCTGTTAATAATGCTTTAGGGGAAATTGGACTCGGGCTGAAAATGTACCGTTGATTTTGGGTCAGGTGAATTTCTTTATGGAGTTCGATGTTTGTTTTTATCGATCGCAATTGGCGTTTAATATTAGTCCTCCTTGACTGGTTTAACTGGTTCCGAGGCTCTGCCTGGGAACCCATATCACTCTTGCTCTGCCTCGGCTGGAGAAATCGAACGGACATGATATGACCAATGACTAATGACTAATGACTAATGACTACTGACTAATGACTACTGACCAATGACTAATGACTACTGACTAATGACCAATGACTAATGACTAATGACTAAGTTATGCCAAGCCCCGAAGTGGCACGCGCTGCTTCTGCAAAACCTCTGAGTACAGCTTTTCTAGCTCAGTAATATTCTGACTGAGAGTGTACCGCTCGATCGCCCGTTGGCGTGCTTTTTGGCCAAGCAGCATTCCAAACTCAGGATGATCGCAAAACAGCGGCAGCAAAGTTTGTAACTGACTCCGCACCCGCTGAGTGTTCAAAACTATCCCCGCCCCTTCCTCCAAGGCTTCGCCGTCAGCACCGGCATCCGTTGCCAAACAAGCTAAACCGCAGGCCATCGCTTCCAGCAGCGACAGCGACAGTCCCTCCACCAAAGAAGGCAAAATAAATACATCTGCACCACGCAGAATTTCGATCCGGCGCTCCTCCTCGGCGACAAATCCGAGCCACACAATGCCCTCCTCTTCGCCGTAGGACAGTTGCAGCGACGCAGCTAAGGGCCCGTCTCCCACGATGGCCAATACGTTACCAGGCTCAAAATTACAGTGTTTCCAAGCCTTCAGTAGAGCCTCAACATTTTTCTCCGGCGCAATCCTGCCTTGGTAGACAAAAAGTCGATCGGCCTTTAACTCCGACTTCAACCCCGAAGGCCCAGGAGAATACTTCGTCGCGTCTACGCCATTGGGAATCACAGCTACCCGTTCTTCCGGCACTCCCAACTTCACCAAAATATCTCGCTGAATGTAAGAAAATACGATCGTCGAGTCGTAGTGAGCCAAAAACGGAGCATACAGTTGATACATCAGGTGTTGAGTTCCCGATGTCAAATTCCGCAATTTGCGATCGAACGGCGGGTGAAAAGTCGCCACCAAAGGCAAATTCAATTCTTGACAAATTTCCGGCAGCAGAAAGTCTAGAGGCGAAAGCGTCAGGGAAGCGTGAACAACATCGGGTTTCAGCCTCCGCAAAGATTTCATCAACACGGTGCGGGATTTGAGAGTCGGAATCGTATAAATTTGCGATTTGTAGTGACAGGGTAAAGAAACTTCATTGCAACTCGCCGGCGAGAGCGAATTGGTAAATGAAGTTTGAGCAATGGAAGCTCCCCGTTTCCCATTTGCCATGCTCCACGCTGTATTGTTCCTGTCCAGCGGGCCGGCTTCTTGGGCAAAGTGCAGGAAACTTACCTGGTATCCCCGGTCTAACAGTGCGTTGGTGACTTCCCTGGAGTAAGTGACGTTACCGCAAAAAGGTGATTTTTTTCCTAGCCAAGCGATGTGCATTCGAGTAAATCAGAGTTTGTTATTTTTTAGATTCGATCGACTTTGCTATTAGTGCTACGGAAAATATACCAGGTTAAGACACCGCCAGCGATCGCCAATCCAGCCAAAGCCAAAAACACAGCGGGTAAACCCAGAAATGTTTCCGCTACTCCCGCCAAAGCTAATGGTAAACTCAAAGCGATATTAGTGGCATTATTTTGCAGCCCGAAGACTTTTCCCCGCATTTCTTCTGGGGTTTCTGATTGAATTGTCGTCTGCATCGGCACTCCTACCAATGAGGCAAATAAACCCAACAGGGTAATAAAAAGCACCGAGATCCACAAATGGTGTGTAAATGCAGAAAGGCCCAGCAGAGCAAGTGCCATCCCAACCGATCCGATTAAACTCAGTTGGGAATGAGAAAATTTGTGACCGAGATAGCCGACAGTTGTTGCCCCAACAGCCATCCCCACACCCACCGCAGCCAGCAAAAAGCCAAATTGCGACGCTTTCATACCGGGCAGCATTTCTGCCAGCCGCACCGCTAGAACTGCCAAGGCTGCAAAAATGGAAAATAGAATAATTAGTTGAATTAAAGCATTGCGGACTTTCGGTTGATCGTTGATGTAACGCAGACCGTCTTTTAAATCTGCTAGGGGATGTGGCGGTTCGTGTTCGGGTTCGTTTTTTTCGCCTGTTTTCATCAACAGCAACAGCACTCCGGCGAAGGCGTAACTTCCGCCTACTACTATTTCTTTGCCGATGCCGATTCCGCCGCCGAGGTTGGTGAATAGGGTGTCGGCTAAAGCTAGTAAGGGTTCTCCGACGGCAAAGCCAATAATCACCGAACCCATCATGGTGGTGGTGTAGAGGGAGTTTGCCGATAGCAGGTGGCGGCGTTCCACAATTAGCGGAATCACTGACTGTTCTGCTGGGGCGAAAAATTGAGTTAGGGTCGAAACTAGGAATGTTACTAGCAGCAGCAAGCAGAATCCCAGGGGTAGTTTACCGATTTCAAAACCGTCTGAGAGCCACAGCAGCAGGGGTAATGCTAGTACGAAGCCTCCCCGCAGCAGGTTTGTGGCTACGAGCACGGCTTTTTTCGGCCACCGATCGACATACACGCCTGCAGCGGCACCGAACAGCACTGCGGGTATGGTAAAGGCGATCATGATTGCTGATACCCATCTGCTGATGCTTTGATCTGGCGCTTGAAACCGGCTGGCTACGAGGGCGATCGTCAGTACGAGATAAACTTTATCTGCTAGTTGGGAGAATATTTGTCCGCTCCACAGTGCTAGAAAATTGCGGTTTTTGATGACTGGCAAAAATCCTGTTTGTGTTTCGGGAGTTTCGGTAAATGTTTCGGATATTTCTGCTGCTGGCTCTGCTTTTGGCTGCGGGGGGATTGCTGCGGGTGGTTGGCCGTTACTTTTGCTCGCGTCTGTTTCTGGATTTGTCGGATATTTATCCATTTCTGTGTGTTGGGCGTTGCTCCATTGTCGATCGGCCAAAACAGGCTCCGACTGAAAATCTGGACAATTTTCTCGTTCTTCCATCTTGTGGTTGGTCGCAGCTAAAATAGATGTTCTCAAATCAGAATCGGACAGTCGCATCATAGGATTGGGGGGTGGCTCGCTGGGGATGGTTCAGGGTTGGGGATGTGAAGTTCAAATTGAGTTTTTTAGCTCCTAAATTTAATAATTTATAACTTGATCTATTATCTAATGTTGCGAGAATGTTGGAAATTTACCTGAAATTGCTGACAGGTTCGGATATCCGCCGGCTCGGGGTGCTGTACGATCGCCCGTTCACTTCTTTAACCTAAAATTTAAAACTCAAAATTCTCTAAGTAAGTGTCGATCGAGCTTCCCGATCGAATCGTGCAACCTAAATGATACTGGGCATACTGTCGCAAAATATTTTCGACAGATACCCAAGCTGCGCGATCGGCAATCCCCTCTTCTAGTTCTGCACTACCCAACTGTTGCAGCGCTGCTAATTCCTTAGCATTTATATGGAAGTTTGTCAAGTGTTTGCTGTCGCTCGTTGGCCGGGAACGGGAAGCGACTCTGTAGGAGCTGCCAATTTCAGAGGATAGTTCAGCTTCTAAGTTAGCTAATTCTGGCAAGCTAAAGGTTCCCCCAGAGGGTATACTAAAGCCGGTTTGCCAGTTCGGATCGCTGAAATTGGGGGCGATCGGTTGTCTGGTGGTGCCGCAGACTTGGACTTGGGGCGCGAGCCCGGCTAGGGCGAGCAAGTGAAAAATACCTTGGGCGAGGTGGGCGATGAGGACGGCGGCGGATTGGATTTCTGTGCGATCGGACAAACGCTCCAAACGGCTCAAGTGTTCGCCCAGCAAAAAGAAGAGGTCTTCTTGGGGCTCGTCGGAAAGGGCGCTGGCGATCGCCAATTCGGCCAGATATTGCGCGGCTGCGAGTTTTCCCAAGTTGCGGCTCAAACCCGGATAGGATTCGACGGTGGACGCTTGGGTAATTTTGTCGAGCGATCGGCCTTTAGCAATTAGCAATTCGTTGACGACAAATAACTCGCTTCTACCGCCAATGCTCGATCGCTGTTTGCGAACACCGGGCGCTACAGCTCGAATTAAGCCGAATTCCCGCGTCAAAACTGTCAGCAGGCGATCGGATTCGCCGATGGGCGCACTCTTAAGATTGATTCCAGTTGCTTTGTAAGTTCGATTCACTCGATTTTAGATTTTAGATTTTAGAATTACTACAATACCAAATCCAGGTCTGGGTTCCCCTTTATGAACCAGTCGGCAAGCGGCCGACAAAACTTTGACTCGCTCAGCAGTTTCAACCGCCCCCTCCTAACGCGGATGACTAACTAATGACTGATAACTGATGACTAATAACTAATAACTAATAACTAAATGATAATTAATAGGCGGTAATATCTATAGCAATCATTGCAGGATTCGCAAAATTTGTAGGTAGTGCTAAGAGTGCCGACCCCCAAGGATCGCAGCTTTTTGCGAGGGGAAGAACCCTACAATAAATTATACAAATGATGCGAGGCTTGCTATAACGAACCGCGAAGGCGCTAAGAACGCGAAGTCAGAGAAAGAAGAAGATGTACGTCCTTACTACCCTTGGGGAACGGCTTCGCCGCCGATCGCACTACAAGCGTCTTCGCGGTTCGATCGTTCCGATGCTACTGAATTCGATCTAACTACTAACTACTGACTACTAACTACTGACTAATGACTACTGACTAATGACTACTGACTACTAACTATTGCCTAATTTATCGCGCTGGCGGATTAATTCCGGGCCGCGAGAAGTCCCCAAACGAGTAGCACCAGCTACTACCAAATCTAAAGCTTGTTCGTGAGTCCGAATTCCCCCAGCCGCTTTAATCCCAATCCGTCCCTTCGTAACTTCGTTCAGCAGTCGCACATCGTCAACTGTCGCCGCGCCAAAAAAGCCAGTGTTGGTTTTTATATAAGCAACACCAGCTTCCATACAAATTTCAGCAGCTAATTGTTTTTCGGCATCGGAAAGCAGCGAACTTTCGATAATTGCTTTGATAGTTTTTCCGGTTTGTTCGCAAATTTCGGCTAATTCCCGGTGGAATTCGTCGATTCTGCCAGCTTTCAATAATCCTAAGTTAACAGAGACATCTAACTCTACGGCTCCATTATCTGCGGCTTCTAGAGCTTCGTAAAGTTTTACCGTTGAAGTCGAAGCACCAGTGGGAAAACCGATAACAGTGCAGACTTTGGGCTTTTTGCCGTGCAGCAATTGAACTGCTTGTCGGACGTAGGCGGGATACACGCACACTGTCGCAAACCCAAATCTCTCTGCTTGTTGGCAACAGTTTTCTACTTGATCTGGCGTCGCAGTCGGATCGATCAGGCCGTAGTCGATCAAGGGGGCAATATCGATGTCTGCCTGGTTTCGAGCCATTGTTGTTTATCCGAAGTAACTGCTTCCTTATTATAGGAGACAAGCTGAAAACCCTGTGACTTCAGTCCAGGGATGAAAGGTCACGGGAGACTTTAGTCTCAAGCGTCAGACTCCTGTTTCATCATTGTAAACTTTTTTGACTTACCAAACCATCTTATGTCAAACGATATAAGATAAAAGCGGGAGGTAAAGCCATGTTAGTTTTTGAGTTTAAATCTTACGGCAAGCAGAATCAGTACAACGCAGTAGATGAAGCAATTCGTACCGCTCAATTCATTCGTAATAGCTGTTTGCGCTATTGGATGGATAATAAAAAAGTGAGTCGGCACGACTTGAATAAATACTGCGCTGTACTTGCGGCTACGTTCCCTTTTGCCTCGGAACTAAACTCAATGGCTCGACAATCGAGCGCAGAACGAGCATGGTCTGCTATTTCCAGATTTTACGACAATTGCCAGAAAAAGATTCCCGGTAAAAAAGGGTATCCACAATTCCAGAAAGACTGTCGTTCGGTAGAGTACAAAACGTCTGGATGGAAACTAGCTGAAGATCGGAAATCAATCAATTTTACCGACAAAAAAGGGATTGGGCGATTAAAGCTCAAAGGCACACGCGACTTGCACTTCTACCAAATCAATCAAATCAAAAGGGTAAGATTGGTTAAACGGGCTTCGGGCGTGTACGTCCAATTCTGTGTAGATGTTGACAGAAGGGAAAACATAGAACCGAATGGCACTACAATCGGATTAGACGTGGGATTAAAAGAATATTACACCGACTCGAACGGAACTACGGTGGAAAATCCGAGGTTTTTGAGAAAAGGTGAGAAAGTTCTTAAACGCGCTCAACGTCGCGTATCCAGAAAGGTTAAAGGTTCAAAAAACAGGGGCAAAGCTAGGCAGATTCTAGGCAAGCGCCACCTCAAAATAAGTAGACAGCGCTCATACCATGCAATAAAACTTGCAAGGTGCGTAATCTCGTCAAACGATGTAGTCGTCTACGAAGATTTGAGGATCAAAAACATGGCGAAGAATCATTGCTTAGCTAAGTCTATTAACGATGCTTCTTGGTATCAATTCCGTGTTTGGCTTGAATACTTCGGAAAAGTATTTGAGCGCGTGACGGTGGCGGTAAATCCGCAATATACCAGCCAAGAATGCTCGCGTCTGCGGTGTAATTGTCAAGAAAACGCTATCCACAAGAACGCACATTTGTAAGTGCGGTTGTGTTTTAGATCGTGACGAAAATGCAGCTAGAAACATCCTAAGTCGAGGATTAGGTACGGTAGGGCATACCGGAACCTTTGGTCTTGAGCCAAATAACGCTTTAGGAGAGTTGACCTCTACTGTTGTTGGAGAAATCCTACCTCAGCAAGTCGGCTCATAGATTAAAGAATCTCCGCGCGTTCACGCCGGAGAGTGTCAAGTAGCGAATTGATTCATTTTGTACTTGACTCCGAGCCTGATTGAGCATAAATACTCAATTTGCTGCTCGTAAAAACTCTGGCGGAAATTGGTTGATACATTTATTCCCTAAAAATATATTTTTGTATCTGCCTTTAGATACATTTTTAATCTTTCTTTAGGTATACTTTGTTAAATGGAGTTGCAGTAGAGCCTGCGTCAGCCACGCCGTCTGGATGAGCCCGATCGCAGTCACTGTTTTTACTCTGAGTAGTGCTTTAAAAACATAACAGCCAGTGCTAAGCATGAATCATTTAGAACTCGAACAAGAAATTGGGAAGATGGCTAGGGCGATGATGACTCGCAATAGCTTAATTGGTAAAGATTTGATTGCCGATCTCAGAGAGCGGCTTTCTGTTGAAAGTGTCGCTGCTTTGATGATTGTCAGTATTGAACGTTTGATTTGGTCTGACTGCGAGTCGGTGATCTGGAGTTTGACTTATTTGATTCCTGCTGACGTGATGGAAGAAATTCGCCGAATTACGGCGCTGATAGTTTGTCAGCGGTTGATGGGCAAGGGTTTTGTCCTGGGGAAGGATTTTAGTATTGATGCTGTTGGCAGGTTGTTGTTGAGCGAGACTGCTCAAACAGCGGTTGTGCTTGCTTGAATTTGGCAAGCAGAGGTTGGAGCCACCAGCACTGTGGAATTTTCACTATTTCTGTAACTGCTTTCCCTAATTCGCGATGCGGTAATAGTTGCTTGACTCGCGCAGATTTCTGATTCGCAGCAGCTCCAACCAGCGATGAGTGTGGTTAGCTAAAAGAGCTTTTCGTCTTGGGAAAGTAGTTAGTTTCGATCGCAAATAGTTGAGGTTGTTACGGGCGGTTTGTACGGGCGATCGCCCTGTATCAAAATTTTCCAAGTTTTAGTGGAATTACAGTTTAACTCCGCAGATTGTTTGTGTAAAATCATCCCTAAGATAGATGCAAATATTATGAACTTAATCCAAAACTTGGAAGCTGCTTGGTATTATCATTTGGGCTCGCGCCTCCTCGAAGCTAACGATCGCGATGGTGCTCTGGCTAACTTTAACAGAGCTTTGAAGTTGCAATCGGATCATTATCAGGCTTGGTTCGGGCGAGGCATGGCTTTGGGCAACTTAGAACGGCACTTAGAGGCCTTGAAAAGTTTTGATGAGGCTTTGGCGCTGCAGCCGAATGCGAGTTTTGGCTGGCACAACCGAGCTATTGCTTTAGGAAAGTTGGGCCGCCCTTGGGAGGCACTCAACAGTTTTGACAGGGCTCTGGAGTTCAACCCCTGTTCGGCGAGTATTTGGCACAACCGAGGATTGACGCTGATCGATATGGGGCTTTTCCATAAGGCTGTTCTGAGTTTCGATCGCTCTTTAAGTTTGGAGCCAGAGGTTGCTGGGGCGTGGTACAACCGAGGTAATGCTTTGTTGGAACTCAAGCTTTACTATCAGGCGCTCAACAGTTTCGATCGCGCGATCGAGTTTAACCCAGACGATGCGAATGCTTGGTACAATCGCGGTCTAGCTGCTAACTCAATGGGACTTTACAAACAAGCAGTGGCTAGTTTTAGCCGATCGATCGCTCTGAAACCAAGCGGAACTGAAGCTGTGGGCGAACGGAGAGTCGCTTTAGCGAAATTAGTCGGTTTCAATCATAAAAATAGTAAGTTCACTCCCACATCAGAGTGTGGTTTTGAGGATTATTTGATTTGGTACAACCGGGGTGTGGAATTAGCGCGAAAAGGCTCCTACTCGGAGGCAATTGCTTGTTACGAAACAGTCTTAGAAATTAATCCTGATTTTGCTAATGCTTTTTACAATAAAGCTTGTTGTTATGCTCTACTGGGATTTGTTGATTTAGCCCTTGACAATTTGCAGCGGGCTGTGGAGTTTATCCCTAATTTATACCGAGAACTAGCTTTGGCTGATTCGGATTTAAGCTGCATTTGGAAACAAGAACGTTTTGCAGCGCTGATCCGAGGTTAGTTTTAAATAAAAAATAGCTCGCCGGTGGGGCGAGCTTTTGTGGCCGGGCGACGGAAATTCGATCGCCCACAAAGAGTTTTTTGGCCATCTCGATCTAACGTACAGAAACTTTGATGGAGGGCTTGACTGGCCTTTTGGCAACTACTAGCACTTTGTAAATGCCGGATTCGGGAAGTTCAGCAAAAGTTTGACCTTCGCCTTGATCTAGGAGTTGTCCCGACGGAGATTCGATCGCCACACCGAGATTTTTGCTGTTAGCACTCACCCTAATTGTCTGTCCCTGTTTTCCTGGAACTGTGAGGGGCTGGATTTGGTAGCCGGACATTTTGAGTTTGACTGTGGCTTCTTTTTCTCCGAATGCGATGGGCATTGCGCGATCGGGCCTGTAAATCCACTTGGCGTTAAAGTCGCGTCCGATTACAAAGCTGCTGGTTTCACCTTTCGGGGTGACTCGCAGGCGGTAGATTCCCGAGTCTGGTAACTGGCCGATCCACTGATTGTCGCTTTTTTCAATAACTCCCAGATTCTCCCCGTTGGGGCTGTAGAGTTCGGCTGTCAGTTGTCCCGCCCACAGCGAGAGTGTGAGTTCTCGTCCTTTGATACCTTCAAAAATATAGGTGGTTGGTTGGTTGATGGTGGCTCGAATTTGTGAGGTTGACATTCGCTCGATCGGCTCTATCTTCGCAACTGAGTCAGATGTAGCTGGCATGGGATCGATCGGTTCTACGTTGGCAACAAAGGTAGAAGTAGCGGGTTGGTTAACGGTTTCTGTAATTTCCGAGGCGGCCATCCGATCGCCCGGTGCAATTTTTGGGGCTACAGGGCTGGCAAATACTGATTTTGCCGTCATCATTAGTAGCATTCCAGTCAGTAAAATTAGTTTTTTCATGTCACGCTTGCCAGGGGTAATCAGTTGTATATGTTTACTTGTGTGGTGCTGTTTGCACCGGATTAAATTTGCCGATCGCGCGATCGGCGTCATCAGCATAGAGGATACAGCTAAATATTTCGTAATTTCACAAAAATTCGCGGTAGCAGATGGCCCTGCCGAAGCTAAATAGTAGCCTTGGTCGATCGGACATTTCCACCATATTCCCTACCCATAATATCATCGGATCGTCCTAGTAATTTGGTCAATAAAAATTCAAGCTTTTGCCCAAAAACTTGCTAAAAAAATGCCAACAACCAAAAAAACGCGGTGTCTGGGTTCAAAGAGAGGCTTTGCTACCAGAAAACTGCCCTTCACCCAGCGGGGGTTACAGCCTCTACTGTTAACTGCTGCGAGGGCGATCGGCTTCTAGAGCTTGCACAGTGCGCCTTACCCTATTGGTAGCGCACCTTAACCCTATTACCCAATCAATAACCTCAAACAACAGAATTTGCTTGTCATATTATGTCCAGTTCCACTCCTCATAATGTTAACAGTTAACGATTAACGGTTAACGGTTAACAGTCAACAGTCAACAGTGAGTTTACTATTCCGATGAAGAGAGGATTTGATATCATATCATGTCCGGTCGATTACTATCATAAACACGGTTTGTAATGCGGACTAAAGTCCGCTTTCATGTTGCGAAGTTTAGTCCACACTAAGAACCTTAAGTGCGTGTAGCGCGAGCTAAAAACTAGAATTTGCAAGGCATGGAAAGCCGCAATATTTAACACAAACGCAACGAATTATATAAACCCGCTCTCTGCCACCGGAGGTTTACTCCCACTACGAATTAGAGAGGATGTTGAGGTAAGCTTGCACTGTATTGGACAATCCCATTTCTAGCGCTTCCGCAATTAAAGCGTGACCGATAGATACTTCTAGGATATTAGGAATTGAGCAAAATGTAGCTAAATTTTGCAAATTTAAATCGTGTCCGGCATTCACTCCCAAACCTACTGATTGAGCTGCTTTAGCTGCTAAGGCATATTGTGGCAAAACAGATTCTACTTTACCTTCACGAAAAGCAGTTGCATAGGGTTCCGTGTACAGTTCTACGCGATCGGCTCCAACTTCTTTTGCTAGGGGCATGAGAGCAGGATCTGCATCCATAAACAAGCTGACTCTGATGCCGTTATTTTTTAATTTTTCAATAATTGGTAAAAGCCGAGATCGATTTTCGGGAATATTCCAGCCACTATCGGATGTCAGCACGTCGGGAGCGTCCGGCACCAAGGTACACTGAGCGGGTTTGACATCGCAAACTATATCCATAAATGGCGGCTGAAACGGATTTCCTTCGATATTGAACTCGACAGTTAGCATTTTGGCTAAGTCGTAAACATCGGCAGCTTTGATGTGCCTTTCGTCGGGGCGGGGATGGACTGTAACGCCGTGGGCTCCGGCGGCAATTACTGTTTTTGCGGCTTCGGTAACGCTGGGAATGCCGATGTTTCGAGAGTTTCTGAGGAGGGCGATTCTGTTGATGTTGACGCTGAGTTTTGTCATGGGATTGGAAGTTGCGGATGTTTGTTGATTTTTAATTTTAACCGCTGATGAACGCTAATGAACGCTGATTTTTTTTCCGGCTGTTAATTGGGTTGATTTGGATGGTTTTGCATCAGCTTTTCCGCAAGCGGTAAGGTTTCGGCAAAAATCGCCTCTGCTGTTTGGTGTTTTGCTGCTAAATCTTCTAGATTGGTAATGCAGAAAAGCGGTGCGGTGCGATCGACTATTTGGGACGGAAAATCTCGGCTAAAATATTTGAGTTGAAAGTCGTATCTGTGGGGACGATAAATCATGCCCAACAGTTCGACTAAGGGTAGAAGCGTCCAATTGTGATAGTTGCCGATCGCCTCTACTATGTGTCCGCGATAAATCTCTTTTTTTACCAGAGGTTGCAGCAAATTAAAACGATTTTTTATTTCGTTGAAGCGAATTTGCATTTGGGCAAAATGCTGGTTTGTATCCAAATGAGCGGGTACAATTAGATTGGCTTTGTCAAAGGCGATCGGGACTTTTCCATGTCTCTCGATTTCGAGAAATTCGTTGCGGCTGCTGCGCCGGAAAACGGCAAAATCAATTAGCAAGAATTGCGGGGTTTCTTTTAGCCGCCAGAAGCACTGCGATTGACCGTGCCAAGCGGGTTCGGTAACTCGATATTTGAGTTCGATTTCGCTAATTTGTGCGAGGGCTTTTTCGACAATTTCAAAGGTTTCTTCGACGCAGTTATCTGCAACGACAACTGCAATGTCGATGTCTGACCATTCGTCGGTGTATCCGTGGGCTGCTGAACCTCCTTGCCACAAAGCTAAAACAAAATCTAAAGGTTGTAGGGTGGAAACAATCTTTTCGAGAATGATTTGTCTCATGGAATTAAGCTATACTGTTGGTTTTCCCCGGGTTCCACAAGTTTAGCAAATATCGCGGGTTGAGATTGCTGTGGCATAGTTGTGCTAGACATTGCTAATGTGTCCGATTGTGTGCTGCGGAAAATTATAGGGGAAGCTGCAAGCGAGAGTGGCAATTTTTGGGAAAGTACGATCGCCCGCTGCGAGAAAATCAGTCTTAAGTTATCGCTCATCAGAAACTTGCCCGCTGTCCGGTAACATGAGAAAGGATTAATTTTTAACAGCGCGGCATGGCTACTATTTGGGAACTTGACTTTTACAGCCGTCCAATTATAGACGAGCGAGGAAAAAAGAAATGGGAAGTGTTGATTTGCGAAAGCCCGCTGAATGTAAGCGACAAGGCAGAATCTCTGTTTCGCTACTCGCAATTTTGCCCGAGTACAACGGTGAATTCCCTGTGGCTGGCTGGCGCGATTAAAGATGCGATCGCCTCTGCACCGAAACGCCCCGAAAAAATCCGCTTTTTCCGCCGCCAAATGGCGAACATGATTACCAAAGCCTGTGAGGAGTTGGACATTCCCGCAGCCTCCAGCCGCCGCACCCTCGCCCTCAGCCTGTGGCTGGAAGAACGGATGCAAAACGTTTATCCCGCCGAACCGGGCTATCAAGCCGCTCCCAACCCGAGCGTTCAATTTGTACCCGAAACGCCCGTGGCGCTGCCGGACGCTTTAATCGGCGAAAAATGGGCGTTTGTGAGTTTGCCGATCGCAGCTTTTGATGAAATGTCCGAGTGGGATATCGGATTTGGCGAAGCTTTCGGGCTACCGATGACAAAGCTGCCGCCTGAAACGCAAATTCCAGGGCTGATCGTCTATTCGTCGAGAGCAACAGCTTTGGCTGGTTGGATGTCGGGTTTGGAGTTGGCTTTTATCAAATTTGAGACTGGCCCGCCAGCTAGGCTGGTGTTAGATACAGGAGCTAACGATCGCTGGATTTTAGCTAATCTTAGAGACGCAGCCATTGAGAGAGAAGCAAAAGGATTTGAAGCGGCGAAAAAACAAGCAAGAAAAGTACATTTTTTAGCAATTCAGTCGAATCCACAATCGGAATCCTTCGCCGGATTTTGGCTGCTGCACGAACTAAGTATTTAGTCAGTGGTTAGTGGTTAGTGGTTAGTGGTTAGTGGTTAGTGGTTAGTTGTTAGTGGTTAGTGGTTAGTGGTTAGTGGTTAGTTGTTAGTTGTTATTAGCTAATATCAACTGCTTGGTGCCTAATGCTTAATGTCAACTGCTTTCCTAACAACTAACAACTGCCAACAACCAACTGCTTTCCTAACAACTGCTTTCCTAACAACTGACAACTGCCAACAACCAACTGCCAACAACCAACTGCTTTCCTAACAACTGCTTTCCTAACAACTAACAACTGCCAACTGCTTTCCTGCCAACTGCTTTCCTGCCAACTACCAACTACAAAAATGACCAATCACCAATCAGCAGAACAACTGCTAGAATTAGCAACCAAAGCAGGTGCCGAAGCTGCTGAGGTATTGGAATCGCAATCGCTCTCGCGGCCGGTATTTTTTGAAGCAAACCGCCTCAAACAGCTAGAAACCGCCCAAGCAGAAGGTATTGCTCTGCGACTGTGGCGGGACGGGCGGCCTGGGTTGGCGGTGGCCTACGGGCCCGTGGAACCGCAGATTTTGGTCGATCGGGCGATCGCGCTTTCGCAACTAAACGAACCGGAAACCATCGAACTTGGCACCGGGGAAAAAGTTGTGTATCCCGATCTCGGAGTGTCGGTGCCGGCCGAACAGCTAGTAAACTGGGGAAAAGAGGCGATCGCGATCGTCCGCCAAGCCTATCCCGAAAGCCTCTGCACCGCCGAACTCGACTGCGAAATCGAAAGCACCCGCTTGCTGAACACACTAGGCTTGGATTGCAGCCACACCGACACCACCCTCAGCGGTTACTTGTCAGCAGAATTAGTGCGGGGCGAAGATTTCCTCAACATTTGGGAAGGCGAAACCGAGCGCGGTACCCTCGACTTAAACACTAGCGCCCAGCGGGTTTTGCAGCGATTGGAATGGGCGAAAGAGAATGTAGCCCCCGCCACCGGGCGCGTGCCGGTGCTGTTTACAGCCAAAGCCGCCGATTTGCTGTGGGGGACTCTCTGTGCCGCCTTGAATGGCAAACAGGTACTAGAAGGCGCTTCGCCTTGGAGCGATCGACTAGGCCAACAAGTGACATCGCCCCTTGTCACCCTCTGGCAGCAGCCGGATATCGGGCCCTATAGCTGTCCTTTTGATGACGAAGGCACTCCCACTCGCGCGATCGTCTTGATCGACAGCGGAGTATTGCAGCTATTTTATACCGATCGCACCACCGGTCGAGCCCTGGGAAGTGGCACCACCGGCAACGGATTTCGCCCTGGTTTGGGCAGCTATCCCACACCGAGTTTGTTTAATGTTTTAATTAAACCAGGTTCCCTTTCATTAATCGATTTAATCGCTAAATTAGACGACGGAATTGTAGTCGATCAAACCCTAGGTGGCAGTGCCGGAATTTCCGGCGACTTTTCCATTAACGTCGATCTCGGCTACCGAGTCAAAAAAGGTCAAATAGTAGGCAGAATCAAAGACACAATGGTAGCCGGCAACGTCTACAGCGTCCTCAAACAATTAGTAGAATTAGGAGGAGATTGCGAGTGGAACGGTTCTTGCCACACACCATCTGTAATTGTAGAAGGATTGTCCGTCACCGGCAAAAACTAATCGGTCATCGGTAATCCAACTCTCTCCGAGTACGCGAAAGCGACAAATATTCACAGGAATTACGCATCGGCGGCAAAAAACCGGGTTTTTGGATAAAATAGTGCATCACAGCCTTTAATATCTGTGAAAAACCCGGCTTCTTTGATATTTATACGTAACTCCTATAGCGGTTATCAAGCGTGGTGAGGTATGCCCGGCGCAGGCCGCATAGTACCTCATATGAGAGAAAAGAAAGGCTATAATTCAAATCCCAACTATGAGACTAAGCTGTTGTGCAAATAAACATTGTATATTTTGATGACAATCAAACATTGTCAAATCCTCTCCCCCTCTCCCCTGATCCCCATCGGACCCTCAATCGCCATACACAATATATATGAGCAACAGCTTATAGACTCTCACCCACAGCCCAAACGATTAAATATCTCCTCGAAAAGCAAGTCTTGAACAGACTTTTCGTGCCAGATTCACAATAATTGTTAGAGAAGACTATTGAATAAAATCGATGCAGCCACCAACGAGATGATAATCTAATTATGGCGTAGCAAATTATAAACTCCCCAGCCCAATTGTCTCTTGCTACAACTGGTAAGCTGGAAAGCCCGCGCACCCGACAGATAACTCACAAATTATCTGAAAAGCATCTGCGTTGCATCTATGTTGCATCTGCCTTTCATCTGCGGTTGAAGTATCAATCGAGGAACTATAGAATCTTGTCTGTAGAAGTTCCGGCTAAATCCCGCACTATCAAAAATCTCAAATTTTTATGCGTATTTGTTTTATCGGCGATTCTTTCGTAAACGGTACTTGCGATCCAAAATGTTTAGGTTGGACAGGACGAATTTGCTCAGCAGTTTGCAAGCAAGGACACGATATCACCTACTATAATTTAGGAGTGCGGGGAGAAACCAGTACCGATATAGAAACTCGCTGGTTCAACGAAGTTTCTTGCCGTTTACCTCACTACTGCGACGGTAGAATAGTTTTTTCCTTTGGCGTTAACGACACTCACTTTGAAAATGGCAAAACTCGCGTCGCACTAGAAAAATCCATTGAAAACCTGCGCCATATTCTCAACTCTGCCCAAGAAACAGTACCAGTTTTAATGATTGGGCCGCCGCCAGTTATTGATGTCGATCGCACAATCAGAATAGCTAATTTATCCCAAGAGTTTTCCCAAGTTTGTAGCGAGTTAAACGTACCTTATTTAGATGTTTGTACCCCGCTCCAAAAATCAGAAATTTGGCTGCAAGAACTTGCCCAAAATGACGGCTCCCATCCCCGTGCTGTCGGTTATGCGGAATTGGCTAGAATTATTCACAATTGGGAGAGTTGGAAAGATTGGTTTAAAAATATCACTGTGTCAGAGCGAGAGACAGTAACTCTGTTTAGAGCTGTCGGCAAAAAAGAAATGGAATTAATCAAAGAAAGCGATTTTTTGGCATTTCCGCCACGGCTGTCTTTTCAACCTATTTTTTATCCCGTAGTACAAAAAGCTTACGCGATGCAAATTGCGCGAGATTGGAATACTAAAGATGCAGCGTCTGGATATTTTGGCTATGTAACTAAGTTTCGAGTTTTGGCTGATTTCTTAAACAAATATCCCGTGCAAACTGTCGGCAGTTCGAGCCATCAAGAGTATTGGATTCCTGCTGAAGAGTTGGCGCAATTCAATCGGAACATTGTCGGTAAAATTGAAATTTTTGCAGAATATCAACCGTAAAACAAGATAGGACTTAGGAATGGGCGATCGGAAAGCGGCTTTTTTGGCGAAATAGGGGTTTATAATTTTTAATTTCTGTAATGTTATGTCCGGTTGTAGGGGGTTTTGGAGTCCTTGGTTTAAGAGCGGATTGAAATCTGCACGCGCTATCGGTTCGTTTCCGGTAACATCGTCAGGTGATTTAACCGGCGCTAGGGCGCAGAGAACACAGAGGAAGACAAGAGAGAGAGATGAATACAGAAGTATGAAGCGCGGATTTTATCGGACTCGATTTTATAATTGGGATGCTACCGGATTTGATATTAATGGATCGGACACGATATAAAAATCCGGTTTCTAGACGGAGCGGATCGTTCTCGATACAATAGGAGCAGTGACAGATGTTGGATTTTAATCAATTTGAAGTTGTGAGTTTTGACTGTTGCGGCACTCTCATCTATTGGGAAAGCGGCATATTGCCAGTCTTGAGATAATGGCTGTCGGGCCGCGAACTCGATTTCAGCGCGCAATTTTAGAAATGCCGGATTTGAAAAGGTTGGTGGAGGCGATCGGGTAAATAAACCGCAGATTGATGTCAAAATAGTTGTTTAAAATTATAAAAGTGTGGAGATTACTATGAATTGCCAAATATTGACCGGATTGTTGACGGGATTAGTTGTTTCGAGTACCGCAAGTTTGATCGATTGTCAACCAAGTTATGCGAAAAATAATCAAATTTTAAGGGGGATTTCGATTAATTCAAATTTGAAATTGTTGGCTTCAGCAAAGGTGGATTTGGGGGTTGAGGTTGCGAGGGAGCTTGTGGCGGCAGAACCCACAGCCGAGGATTTGTATAATCAGGGTGAGGAGAAGTACAACAAAGGAGATTTTCAAGGTGCTATAGAGGCTTACGATGGAGCAATTAAGCTTAATGCTAATTATGTTGAGGCCTACGTTGGCCGGGGTAATGCCCGCGATGACTCAGGAGACAGACAGGGTGCGATCGCCGATTACGATCGAGCCCTAAAAATTGACCCCAACAATGGCTCGGCCTACTACAACCGGGGTGTTACCCGAGCGAGGTTAGGAGACAATCAAGGTGCGATCGCCGATTACGATCGAGCCCTGAAAATTAACCCCAACAATGGCTCAGTCTACTACCACCGGGGTGTGATCCGAACGAGGTTAGGAGACAATCAAGGTGCGATCGCCGATTTCAACGAAGCCTTGAAAATTAACCCCAACGATGCGTTAGCCTACAACGAGCGGGGTAATGCTCGCTATATATTAGGAGACAAGCAGGCTGCTCTGGCCGATTTCAACGAAGCCTTGAAAATTAACCCCAACTATGCGCCTGCTTACACAAATCGGGGTAATGCTCGCGATGACTTGGGAGACAAGCAGGGTGCGATCGCCGATTACGATCGATCCTTAAAAATTGATCCCAACAATGATAATACCTACTACAATCGGGGCGTTACCCGATCGATCTTAGGAGAGAAGCAGGGTGCGATCGAAGATTACAGCCAAGCCGTGAAAATTAACCCCAACAATGCTCGTGCTTACTACAATCGGGGGGTTATCCGCTATGACTTAGGAGACAAGCCTGGTGCGATACAAGATTTCCAAAAAGCCGCCAACTTGTATCAGCAACAAGGAAACACAGATAGCTACGAAAAAACATTAAACATCATTAGAAGAATCCAATAAATTCATACAAATCCGGGGCGGGTGCCGGTTGCACAAGTTCACAGCTTTGATGTGAGAAATATGCGCGCACCAGCCCGACCAAATTATGCTTGTTGCTTGTTGAACCGGACAGAAGCTCAATAAGAGTGCGATCGTTCAACTTGCAGCGACTTAATCCTCTTTTCAACTGCTGGGAAAGCGCGATCGCCCCTAGGAACTTACCTAAAGGGCGATCGAGCCTTGTATCCCTTACAGCATTTTTCTAAAGATTTGCTAGGGATAAAGTTCTAGCCCGCCCTTAATAAGGAGCGGTTGTGGGTGGGTCACACTTAGCACTTATTTTGCAAAATGGTATTAAATAAATCTAAATAATGTGGAAAGAGCGAAAATTGGAAAGCGAAATAAGGGCGATCGCACAAATAGTAAATTCGAGATTAAATTTCTGGCATTTTCCCAAACCAAGCAATTTCTTGCTAAACTCTAACCGAGCAGGAAATTTGCAGGTAATAAACGCTATTTATGCCGTACATTACTATCCCTAAACAATTTAGGGAACCTTCCCGGATCGTCAAATCTCAACTATTTTTAAAACCGAGAAGGCTCGCCATTTTTGAAGCTTGCTTGATTGGCTTAGTTGCCGGAATCGCAGGCGTTTTGCTCAAATCTGGAGTCGGATGGCTCGGCAGTTGGCGAGTAGCTACCTCCACATTAATTCCAGTTTGGATATTACTCCCCAGCGTCGGATTAGTGGGCGGGTTCCTAACAGGTTTGTTGGTAGAACGTTTAGCTCCCGAAACTGCAGGTAGCGGCATTCCTCACGTCAAAGCTGCTCTCGGCGGTGTCAATCTTGCCTTAGATTTGCGAGTAGCTGTCGCCAAACTTCTCACCACTATTTTAGCAGTTGGTTCCGGTTTATCTTTAGGAAGACAAGGCCCCACCGTACAAATAGGAGCATCTTTAGCAGGCTGGATCGGTCACTTAATGCCTACTTCCCCAGACTACCGCCGACAATTGATTGCTTGCGGTGCAGCGGCGGGATTAGCAGCGGGTTTTAATGCTCCTATTGCGGGAGTTTTGTTTGTAGTTGAAGAACTTTTGCAGGATGTTTCGGGATTGACATTAGGGACTGCAATTATCGCTTCATTTATTGGTGCAGTTGTCTCACAACTTTTGGGCGGCGATAGTTTAAACTTGAACCTGCGCGAGTACCCAATAAGTTTTCAAATTTCCGAAATTCCGTTTTTCATACTGTTAGGAGTTTTAGCCGGCATTTTCGGAGCTTTGTTTAGTAAAGGGATTATTGCCAGCTTAAATTTCAACAAGCGAACCCTCAAATTGTCCTTGCCCGTGCGAATTGCTCTAGCTGGTCTAATCTGCGGTTCAGTAATAGCTTTTCTGCCAGAAACTTTTCGCAACAATACAGGATTGCGGGAGTTTTTACTGACCGGAGAAGCCAACATTACAACGAGTTTAACTGCTTTAGCAGCTCATTTTTTTCTGACAATTATTTCCGCTGCTTCTGGAGCTCCGGGAGGATTGTTTTCTCCTTCCTTAGTTATGGGTTCTGCCCTAGGTCAGCTTGTGGGAATTTTGCAAGAAAATTCCCTTGGTGTCGGTTTGCCGACAACCTATGCTTTGGCGGGAATGGGAGCGTTTTTTTGCGCGGTTTCGAGAGCGCCGATTACTGCGGTAGTAATTGTATTTGAAATTACGGCGGATTTCAAATTAGTGCTACCTTTGATGATCTGTTCTGTTGTTGCTTATTTAGTCGCAGAAAAGGTAGACAGCGGCTCGTTGTACAGTCACCTTTTGGAGTTTAGTGGCATTCAACTGACGCAGGCAAAAGCTGCTACCAATACTTTGAGTGACTTGCACGCAAACGACGTTATGCAGCGCCGAGTTGAAACTCTGTCGAGCCTGCTGACTTTGGATGAAGTGATGCAGGCTTTTTCGCGATCGCACCACCGAGGCTTTCCAGTAGTAGACGGCGGTAAATTAGTTGGAATTGTCAGCCAAACCGATTTAGCCAATACCAGCAATCGCAATTTTTCAGGCAACTCCCTGCTGAAAGAATTTATGACAGCACAGCCAATTACGGTAAAAGCAACCGACACTTTAAGCGAAGTTTTGCACAGGCTCAATTACTACCATCTCAGCCGTTTGCCGGTAGTAGAAGGCCGCCATTTGGTGGGAATTATTACCCGCAGCGACATTATCCGAGTTGAATCCGATCGCCTCAGCGGAGAAACAACCCAGGGCCCGCATCCAGAACCTTCCTATGTAGTGTATCAAACCAAAGCTCCCCAAGTCGGCAACGGCAGGCTGTTAGTGCCACTTTCCAACCCGCAAACAGCGCCGGCTTTGCTGCGGCTGGCGGCGGCCATTGCGCGCGATCGCAATTACGAACTAGAATGCCTGCAAATCATCATCGTACCGCGCAACAGTTCCCCCTCAGAAAGCGCAGTGCGGACTACAAAAAGCCGTCGCCTGCTACAACAAGCCGAGCGAATAATTCGCAATTGGAACTTGCCAGTACACACCCAAATCCGGGTAGCTCACGACGTGCCTAACGCGATTTTGGAGACAATTAAGGAGCGACATATAGACTTAATTTTAATGGGCTGGCAAGGCGAATTATCCACAAAAGAACGCATTTTTGGCGATGTTGTAGATACCGTAATTCGGCAAGCTGGTTGCGAGGTGGTTTTGGTGAAATGGAGCAAACAATTATTAATAAAAAGCCAAAAAGATGTGTGTTCAACCAGCAGCGACGGGGGAGAATATGCCTCTAAAGAATGGCAGTTAAATGCCGCAAAAATTGATGAGGTAGAAAATTCTACATTGGCGGTATCAAGTTCATCAGCGACTCCTGAAACAGAACTTTTGCCACCAAATTCTGACATTCCGGTGCCAGAATTGGGACTGCACACGTTGATGAGTTTGCGGCGCTGGCTGGTGCCAATTCGCGGTGGTTACAAACAAGCTGCAGCTTTGCGCCTGCTACCTGCTTTAGTGGCTGCGAGTTCAGTACCGGAGATTAAATTGTGTCAAATTCACCAGCCTTCTGTTGCAGAACCCTCGCGCGACGAATTAAAGCAAGCTGCGGAGTTTATTCAGCGCCGGGTTAGGTGTTCGGTAGTCGCGACTGCGGTTTGCGCTACATCGGTTTCTGATGCTTTAATCGATCAGGCTCAGAACGATCAGTGCGATGCGATCGTCCTAGGAGCGAGTCGCGAAGGGCTACTGAAACAGGTAATTCACGGGAACATCCCGGAAGCCGTGGCGCGCGGGTGCGACTGTACAGTTATTTTAGTGCGATCGGCCTCTTAGTTATTGGTAATCGGGCTGTTAACTGTTAACTGTTGACTGTTGACTGTTGACTGTTAACTGTTAACTGCTGACTGTTAACTGTTAACTGTTAACTGTTGACTGTTGACTGTTGACAAATAACCACCAACAAATAACAACTAACCACTAACAAATAACCACTAACCACTGAGGGCGGGTACTGGGGCACCGCCCCTACCAACTAACTACTAACAACTAACTACTAACTACTAACTACTAACAACTAACTACTAACTACTAACAAATAACCACTAACAACTAACTAATGACCATGGTTCACTTTAACGTCGGCTTTGAAAACTTTAATTCCTTCGCAGACATTACCCTATCCTTGGCGAAAACATTAGACAAAATGGAAATTCCCATTTCAGTCGCACCATCGCCAATCGCCTCTCACATCACCCGCAATTCCACAGCAGAAGAAAATCACCTACTAGCAAAGTGGATGAACGCCGTACCATCAGATTTATTTCAGATCAAGTGGTCTCATTACTGGAAACCTTATTTTCTCAAAGAACTTAACGGACATCTCAACTTAGAATTTTTTGCCATCAATTACGAATTTACCAGAAACGATGATAATTATGATTATTGGATTTATGATGCAGTCAATAATTCATCCCACATTTTAGCCGTAAGTGAATATTCTAAAAACGTTTTAATCAAAGCTGGCTGTCCCGACAAAAAAGTCTCAGTCGTGCCTTTAGGCTTCAATCCTTTAATCTCGCAGCTTTATTCTCTTAAACCGCATAAAACTAAAAACGATGTAAAATATATTCTGCACATGACCAATTCTTATGATTTTTATAGATTTGGCACCGACCTCGCCATTCAAGCATTTTATCAAGAGTTTCAAGATGATCCTAACGTAGAGTTAATTATCAAAGATGGCGGCAAAAATCCTGATGTCATAGTGGAACATCTCGTAAATATCGAAAAGCAATTCGGCAAGTTAAAGCCAAAAGTTCAGATCAGACCTAAATTTTGCAATAAAACAGAACTAGCTGATTTATACTTATCAGCAGATGCTGTTTTAGCTCCGTTTCGCGGCGAAGGTTTTGCGATTAAAATTTTGGATGCCTTTGCTGCTGGCTTACCCGTCGCCATGACTCTGTACGGAGGCCCGACGGACTACGCCAATACTGATAACTGCTATCCCATTGCTTACGATCTAATTCCCGTTGGAGAGTGTTACGATACTCAGTATCTGAAAATCAGAAATGCTCCTCATTGGGCAGAACCAAATGTTCAGTCTGTTCGCGAGCAATTGCGAAAAATTATTGAAGACCCGATGCGTTTTGAGATAGCTCAAAAAGCTAGAGAGACGGCGGATTTATTTAATTGGAAAGCAACGAGCCAAAAATTGCTAAAATTAATGCGAGAGTTGTTTTAGGAGCGGAATTATGGGACTCGAACGCAAAATGTTTAGGGGAATGTTTGCACCTAGCGAAGTCGTACAATTGAAACAGCCTTGTTTTACTCCTGGGCGGTTGTTTGAACCAGGAAAATATAATGCGGCCGATTTGCCGGATGTAGCTTTTGATATGGGTTTAGTAGACCATTTACCCCCAGTCAAAGGCAATAGTCCAGCAAATCTCAACGCCCCGAACCCACAGCCTCAAAACCTTGATGAATAAAATTCCGGCTTGAGGGTTCGGACTTCAGTCAGAAAAATTCAAACAATCAAAAGACCTCTTGCACTCATTCCCAAATTATCTTGAAATAATCTGGGTTTATCAGTGTTTATCTAGCTTAAATCTGCGCTTGAAAAATCGAGTTTGGATTTATGCAAGAGGTCGAGAAACTAATGTTCAGACTGCCAAAAATATCGAGCCAATTTAACCATTTTGCTCGATCTGGGCAATTAACTCGTTCAAAATTTTACTTGCCTTATCATTTTCAATCTGACAAGTTCCGGCGTTCTGATGGCCGCCACCACCATATTTTAACATTAACTCCCCAATATTAGTTTGAGAAGTTTTGTTAAAAATTGACTTACCAACTGCGAAAACCGTATTTTGTTGTTTCAGCCCCCAAAGTACGTGAATCGAGATATTGCACTCGGGGAACAAAGCATAAATTACAAAACGATTCCCTGCATAAATCACATCTTCGTTACGCAAATCCAAAACAACTAATTTATCATAAACTTGGGCGCAGCGCTGTATTTGCTCTTTGAATTTTTCTGATTGCTCGAAGTAAAGATCTACTCTTTCTTTGACATCAGGAAGCTGCAAGATTGAGTCGATAGTATGACTTTTGCAGTAATCAATTAACTGCATCATTAACTGATAGTTGGAAACGGTAAATTCTTTAAACCTGCCCAACCCAGTTCTAGCATCCATCAAGAAGTTTAACAGCACCCATTTATCCGGGTCTAAAACTTCTGCTTTGGCAAATTGAGCGGAATCTGATTTGTCAACTGCCGCCATCATTTCCTCGGAGATATTGGGAAACTTTGTTTTGCCTCCATAATATTTGTACAACACTCTAGCTGCTGAAGCTGCATAGGGGTCGATAATGTGATTGATTTTGATTTTTTCGTGTCTGAGAGTTTCGCTGAAATGGTGGTCGAAGGCTAGATAAACTCCTTCAACATAGGGTAAATTGGTGGTAATATCGTTATTTGTTATGTCGATTTTTCCGTCCTGCATATCTTTAGGATGCACGAATTTAATCTCGTCGATCAAATCGAGTTCTTTGAGCAAAACGGCACAGACAAGACCGTCAAAGTCGCTGCGGGTGACTAATCTGTATTTTTTAGTGAGTGGCATATGCTTTGGTGATGCGGAGGAACTGATCACCCGCTAATATAACTTATTACCCGATCGCTAAACAATATGAACGCAGACCCTTACGCTTGGATAGAGAAATCCCTGGACACTGTTCGCCGGGCCGATTGGTATCGATCGCCCCAATCGATCGAAAGTTGCCCTGGCCCTGCGGTAAAATTAGGAAACCGCCGGCTGATTAACTTTGCCAGCAACGATTATCTCGGCCTCGCGGGGGATGACAGGCTAATTCAAGCGGCTGTGGCTGCAACAAAGGAATTTGGTACGGGCGCGACGGGTTCGAGGTTGCTCAGCGGACACCGCGATTTGCACCGACAGCTAGAACAGGCTATAGCTAATTTAAAACAAACCGAAGACGCTTTAGTATTCAGTTCGGGATATTTAGCGAATTTAGGGGCGATCGCCTCGATTGTCGGCAAGCGCGATTTGATATTATCTGACAAGTACAACCATTCGAGCCTCAAAAACGGAGCAGCGCTCAGCGGTGCAACAGTGCTAGAGTACGATCGTTGCCCTCTTGAGGATTTAACAGCCAAACTAGAGCAAAATCGGACAAAATACCGCAAGTGTTTAATTATTACCGATAGCGTATTCAGCATGGATGGGGACTTGTGTCCGCTGCCGCAGTTGCTAGCTTTGGCGGAACAATTTAACTGCATGGTATTAGTAGATGAAGCTCACGCTACAGGAGTTTTCGGTGCTAGCGGTGCTGGTTGTGCAGAACATTTCGGGTGTCAGGGATTGCCGCTAATTCAAGTTGGCACGCTAAGCAAAGCTTTGGGAAGTTTGGGTGGCTACGTTGCGGGCTCTGCGGCTTTAATTGACTTTCTCCGCAATCGAGCTGCAACTTGGATTTATACTACAGCATTAACGCCTGCTGACACAGCGGCTGCTTTGGAAGCTGTGAGAATTGTACAGCAAGAACCAGAACGCCGAGTGCGGTTGCAGCGTAATATTGAAACTTTCAAATATTACGCGATAATCGATCGACAATTACCAATTAACAACTCCCTCTCCCCAATTTTTAGTTTGCCCTTAAAAGATGCAGCCACAGCTTTAACAGCCGCCAGCAAACTCAAGGAAATTGGTATTTTTGCTCCAGCGATTCGGCCTCCGACTGTAAGTGTAAGCCGAATTCGGATTTCGCTGATGGCAACTCACGAATTCGCACACCTGCAGCAGTTGGTAGAGGCTTTGGAGCAAGTTTTGAGTTTTTAGTCAATGTACGGTGTGCGCTGCGTACCGCTTGACTAAATATAGTTGAGTTTGTAGGTGCGCGCTTCGCCCTGCTTTAGATTGTGGGAAATGTTAAGATCTCGCTATTGACTTATGGCAAACAGTGTAGGTTATTGCGCTCGATCGCTCCACAAGTGTAAATTTTTTGTAAATTTAGATACTTTTTGCAATTTCGCGCTATATACTAGAAATAGTCGGTACACCAAATTAAATATAAGGAATGTTCATCATGAACACAAATCGCAAAAACGTACAAAAAGTAGCTGAAACCCACCGCGCTAACATTCACAAGCAACTGATGCACCGCATCGAAGTTGCTAGAGCCAGCGGCAATCAAGATTTGGTTCGGGTGCTGGAAGAGGAAATGAAACAGTTGTAAGAAGCTGCAACTAGAATTTGCCCGCAGTCTGGTTTAGAGGGTTGTGCGAGAAATGCAGAAATTCCCGCAACCGCTATTCGTTAAATTTTCACTCCTCTATTCGTTGATAGAAAAAAAAACGGTTTCTTAATGAAACCGGTTTTTTTTTATTGATTGGAAAGGACTGATGACTGATGACTGTTGGCTGTTGGCTGTTGACTGTTGACTGTTGGCTGATGACTGTTAGCTGATGACTGTTGACTGTTGACTGTTGGCTGATGACTGTTAGCAGTTAGTTGTTAGTTGTTAGTTGTTATTTGTTAGTTGTTGTTGTTATTGGGAATTGAGAATGGGAAATTGGGAATTCGTAACCAATAACCAATAACCAATAACCAATAACCAATAACCAATAACCAATAACCAATAACCAATGACTAATAACCAATGACTAATAACCAATGACTAATGACTAATGACTAATGACTAATGACTAATGACTAATGACTAATGCCAACTGCCAACTGACTATTGCCTATCTTCCTCCGACTACAACATTTTTAATTCGCAGGTGGGGGCCGCCGACGCTGACGGGCAAACCGCCTTGGCCGCCTTTGCCACAGCCGCCGTAGGCATAAACTGAGTCATTGCCGATCGACTCAATATCCTTTAAAGTCTGAAATACATTGCCGCTTAAAGTGACATCGCTCACCGGTTCGGCCAATTTGCCGTCGCGAATCATGAAGCCTTCAGCCGCCGCAAAGGTAAACATTTCGCCGTTGGTTTGTCCTCCCAACATCCGCACTGCATACACTCCTTCCTCAATGTCGCCCACCATTTCGTCAAAAGAATGTGCGCCAGATTCGATCGCCGTATTAGTCATCCGCACCAACGGCATAAAAGTAGCGCTCAGGGCCCTGGCATTTCCCGTCGGAGCTTCGCCCATTTTGCCCGCAGTCTCGCGATTGTGCATCCTCGTGGCTAAAACTCCATTTTTAATTAAATGCTTGCACTGAGCAGGCACACCTTCGTCGTCGTATTTCAGAGTTCCCGGCAGTCCCGGCAAAGTTGCGTCGTCAATTACATTCAATTGTTCGATCGCCACAGGCTTGCCCAAAGTCAACAATTCCTGCATTTTCGGGTTTTCGTAAATGCCGTCAGCTTCCGACAAATGCCCGAAAGCTTCGTGAATAAACACCCCCGACAAATAAGGGTCTAAAATCACCGGATACTGGCCGCCTTTGACCGATTTTGCTTCAAGTTGGCCGACAGCTCGAACGGCCGCACTTTTAACACGATCTTCAATATTTGTCAACACATCGTAATCCGATCGCGAGTGAATCGATTCAAACCCTTGACGGACGACGCCGCCCTCGCCCCGGGCGATCGCCCCGAAACGCCCCGTCACGTCCAAGCGCTCCTGAGCAATGCAAGTACCTTGAGAATTCACAAAATAAGTAATCCCAAATCTGTCGCTATAACCGGCCATTGTCGTCTGAATTCGCGGGTCATAATCTAACAGCAACTGGTTGTAAGATTCGAGCAATTTCCGCTTTTCGGCTAAAGTAATAGAGCGCGGATCGCGGCCAAATTCCACCGCTACATAATCTTGAATCGGAGCGACATCTGCTAGTAGAGTTTTTTCGCTCCCAACTAAACGAGACTGAACGACAGCTTCTTCAATCCGAGCTTTTAACTCAGCTAAACCGTTAAAAGTTACAAAACTCCAGCCGCCTTTGTGACAGGCGCGGATGCCGCCGGCGAGACTAAAACTGCGGTTGACAGCATCTAACCCAGGGCCGCGAAAACTAATCGCAGTTGACTCGCTTTGTTCGAGGCGAACTTCTAGATAATCTACTCGATCGCGATAAGGTGCGATCGCTTCCATCAACTGTTCCTGCATTAAATTGTCCCTATGAATGATTCGCGCCAGGCGCTGAAAAAAATTATTGCTAACTCTATTTTAGCTAATAATTCCCGTCTTTCGGGTGCGCGCTACCGCACCACAGCGTTGGGGGAACGCGCACCCTACGCGCTAAATGGCGAGCCATTCGATTTGAGATTGAAAACTTAGTCCACAGAATTGATGATTACAGGTTTACATCGCGGGCGTTCGGCCCGCGTCCTAAAGCAAAAAAAACTCGCGCCGGCTCGCGAAAAGCCCGGTATGCCTGAAATTTCGCATCTGCCTAGAAAAATAGAATTAAAATAAATCTATCTAAAGACGTAAAAATATACTTCAACCGCCGGCAGATGCAATACTTTAAGATTAAAAAATTTCAAATTTCACCTTATTTAGCAGCAATTTCGACATTTATAGCGATTTTGGTCGGAGTTGGCATTTTAGATCGATCGGAACAACAGCGATTTTTGCAGTACAAGCGCGCTAGCACGATCGATCGCCTCAGTACAGTCCGTTCTAAGCTGGAAAGCTCTTTGAATTCCCGGCTGTTTTTGATCCGGGGTTTGGTGGCTGACATTTCCAACAACCCAAACATCACCGAAGCCGAATTTGCAGCGACGGTGAGAATTCTGCTGGCACAGCAAACCGGTATTCGCAACATAACTTTAGTTAAAGGCACGACGATTGCTTACATTTATCCGCGGGCGGGAAATGAAAAGGCGATCGGGCTTGACTTGACGGCGCTACCCGAACAGCGACAAATGGTTCAAGATGCGATCGAAACCAGAAAAACTTTGCTTGCCGGGCCCGTGAAATTATTCGAGGGAGGCGTGGCCTTCGTCAGCAGAACGCCCATTTTTCTCACACCCCCGAACGCAGAGCCCGAAACAGGAGTTTACTGGGGGTTGATCGGCGTGATCCTCGATAAAAACTCCCTGATCGAGGAAGCCGGACTCAATGATTCCTCAGCCAACCTGCAATACGCTGTGCGGGGCAAAGACGGGAGGGGAAAGTCCGGGGACGTATTTTTTGGCAACAAGCCGATTTTTCAGAACAATCCCGTGGTTCTGCAAGTGACTTTGCCCAACGGTTCCTGGCAGTTGGCAGCAATTCCGGCGGGAGGATGGCCAAAGAATTCGCCGTTGCGGGGGTGGTTGCTGTTTGGTGGCTGCTTGCTGGCTGTTTTCTGCGGGGCGGTGGCCTTTAGTTGGGTCTACGGGCCTGCGAAATTGCGCGCGAACGAAGCTAAGTACAGGCAATTGGTGGAGAATGCTAACAGCATTATTGTGCAGTTAGACAGCGAAGGTAAGATTACTTTTTTTAATGAGTTTGCGGAAACTTTTTTCGGGTATTTAGAAGCAGAAATAATTGGCAAAAGTGTGATCGGCACAATTGTAGATTCGGCCGATTTGTCGGAAAATCATTTAGCCGTAATAATTCGAGACTGTGCGACAGAACCGGACAAATACTTCAAACACGAAAATCAAAACATCCGCCGCAATGGCGAAAAAGTCTGGGTAGCCTGGAGAAACCAACCTTTGCTCGATGACCGAGGACGAGCGATCGGGATTCTGTCGGTGGGTACAGATATTAGCGATCGCAAAAAAGCTGAAATCGCCCTGCAAGCTTCTGAATCAGAATTGCTAGCTTTGTTTGCTGCCATGAACGACGTAATTTTTGTACTCGATGTTGAAGGACGCTTCCTGAAAATTGCCCCCACCAGTCCTGAACTTTTGTACAAGCCACGGGGCGAACTTGTCGGACAAAAAACCCGCGATATATTTGAGCCAGAAATAGCAGAAAAGTTTCTGGAGTCAATTCGCCTCGCCCTCGCTACTAATCAAGTCAGTAGTTTAGAATATAACCTGCAAATTGGTAGCGAACAAAGGTGGTTTTTCGCTAACATTTCGCCAATGACAGAAAATACGGTGCTCTTAGTAGCCCGTGACATTACGCAGCGCAAGCAGTCTGAAAATTGGTTGAACGGTCAAAAACAAATTTTAGAAATGATTGCTCAGGGCGCTTCTTTGAGCGATACTTTAAATACTTTAATTGAAATTGTCGAACAGCAATCGAGAGATGTCATGGGTTCGGTTTTGCTGTTAGATGAAGACGGTCAACATTTTCTGCACGGAGCCGCGCCGAGTTTGCCGGAAAGTTACAACGCTGCTGTTCATGGTGCCGCCATCGGCCCGAATGTCGGTTCCTGCGGCACTGCTGTCTACCGCCGCGAACAAGTGATTGTTACAGATATTACTACCGATCCTTTGTGGGACAATTATCGAGATTTAGCCTTGACTTTTGGACTGAAAGCTTGTTGGTCTAGTCCGATTTTTTCATCTACAGGTCAAGTTTTAGGCACTTTCGCCATGTATTGCGCCCAACCGCGCGTTCCCCAAAATTTCGATCTGCAATCGATCGAAACTGTCAGGCATTTAGCAGGAATTGCGATCGAGCGCAAACAAGCAGAAGAAAGTCTCAAAAAGCTCAATCAAGAACTAGAAAATATAGTCAAACAAAGAACAGCTCAATTGATGCAAAGTGAAGAACGCTGGCAGTTAGCGCTCAAAGGCAACAATGACGGCATTTGGGATTGGAACTTGCAAACAGGAGAAATATTCCTGTCCAATCGATTTAAAGAAATCACCGGATACGAACACGCCCCAGATATCGATTACTTTGACGAATGGAAAAGGGTCACGCATCCCGACGATTTAGACTTAGTAATGCAGGCTTTCCAAGACCATTTAGATAGGAAAACGCCACATTACATCGTCGAATACCGCTTGTGGTGCTACAACAGCTCCTACAAATGGATACTCAGTCGGGGACAAGCTTTGTGGGAAGAATCTGGAAAAGCCGTCCGCATTGTTGGTTCAATTACTGACATTACGGAGCGCAAACAAGCAGAGGAAGCACTGCGGGAAAGCGAGGCAAAATTTCAAAAGCTGTCGGCTAATTTGCCGGGAACTATTTATCAATGTTTGGTGCGTGCAGATGGATATGTCAGTTTTCCTTACATCAGTCCTGCTTGCCGAGAAATGTTTGAGTTAGAACCAGAAGCTATTTTGAAAAATGCGGATTTACTAATAGATTTGATTCATCCAGACGACTGCCAAAGTTATGAGGAATCCATTACTACTTCAGCGCAAACTTTGCAACCTTGGCAGTGGGTAGGACGGCTGGTGTTGCCTTCTGGGAAAATTCGCTGGTTTCAGGTAATTGCGCGTCCTGAAGCTAAAGAAAATGGCGATCTTCTTTGGGACGGCATTGGCATTGATGTGACGGATCGCAAACAAGCTGAGTTAGCTTTGCAAGAGAGCCAGCAGTTCATTCAAAAAGTAGCCGATGCTACTCCCGGTATTTTGTATCTATACGACTTGGAAGAACAGCGAAATATCTACACTAATAATTCACTATTCACGCTTTTGGGCTATACCTCTGACGACATTATAGCGATGGAGTCGTCAATGATGCCTCAGTTAATACACCCCGAAGATTTGTTGCTAATCGTGAAACATCACGCGAGCCTTGTAGAAGTTGAAGATGGCGAAATTAGGGAAATTGAGTACCGGATGCGGGCAACAGACGGTCAATTTTTGTGGCTGCACAGTCGGGATACTATTTTTAGCAGGAATGCTGATGGTCAGGGTAAGGTAATAATTGGATTTTGCCTGGATATTACGACTCGCAAACAAGCAGAGGAAGCTCTGCGACAAAGCGAGGCGCGAGAAAGAGAAAGAGCCGGAGAGTTGGAGTCAGCGCTGCAGTCATTGCGCTCTACTCAATCTCAGCTTATTCAAACTGAAAAAATGTCTTCTTTGGGGCAGTTAGTTGCCGGCATCGCTCACGAAATTAATAATCCGGTGAATTTCATTCACGCTAACATTGATTATCTCAACCAGTATACGCAACAGTTGCTCGGTCTGGTGAATCTTTACGAACAGGAGTATCCGGAACCTAAGGCAAAAATTGTCGATCGCATTCAAGAGATTGATTTGGACTTCATGGCCGAGGATTTAAGAAAACTTGTGGGTTCGATGCAGGTAGGAACCGAGCGCATCCGGCAAATTGTTTTGTCGCTCAGGAATTTCTCGCGGCTGGACGAATCGGCAATGAAGCCTGTGGATATTCATGCAGGAATTGATAGCACTTTGTTGATTTTGCAGCACCGCTTGAAAAGTCACGATAGCCGTCCGGCCATTGAAGTAATTAAGGAGTTCGACAAACTGCCACTGGTGGAGTGCTATGCTAGCCAACTGAATCAGGTGTTTATGAATATTATTGTTAATGGCATTGATGCGATTGAGGAACGCTGTCACAAGTTGTCGGTTTCTGAAGCAGAGAAAAATCCCGGCCGGATTGCTATTTGGACTGGTGTAACGCCTCAAAACACTGTGATTGTGGAAATTTCGGATAACGGTACGGGCATTCCCGAGGAGATAGTCGATCGCATTTGTAACCCGTTTTTTACGACAAAAGCTGTGGGGAAAGGTACGGGGCTGGGAATGTCGATCGCCCATTCGATTGTGGTAGAAAAGCACAAGGGGAAGATTGAATGTATTTCCCAAATGGGACGGGGAACGACTTTTAAGATACAAATTCCGATCGCCAAAACCTAGTCGATTTTAGATTTTAGATTTGAGATTTTAGATTGGTAGGGTGCGTCAGCTCATAGCTGAATTTTCAGGCTGTGAGCGATGAGCCGCGAGCTGACGTACCCTACAAGTTAACCTAAGATAGATCCAAGCTGCTAGAAAAGCGGTGCTGCATCAACCTTTAAATGGATAAAAACTGACATGATGGGATTAATCCTGGAAGCGCTCGAAGCAATGGGACACAATGTCCGCTGGATGTCTTGGAATTTGTTTTTAGGTTTACTACCGCTGGCGCTGAGTTTTTGGCTGTTCCGCAAACCCCGATCGCGCTGGCTGCTTTGGGGTACGTGGGTTCTCCTGGGCGCTACATTTGTGCCGAGCACGCGCCATGTTTTAGCCTATCTGAGGCACATTGTGCAAGATGTGGGCAAAACTTACGTTTTGGGGGCGATCGCCATTACGATCGTGCTGATGGCTTTAGACATCTGGGTACTGCGACAGCGCGGAGTTCGCTCTCTCCGCTGGTGGGGCGGTTTTTTCTGGTTTATCGCATTTTTGCCCAACGCACCCTACGTTTTAACTGATATCATTCACCTGATCGAGCAGATTAAACAGGAGCACTCGGTGTGGACTGTGACTCTGGCTTTAATTCCGCAGTATCTGGCGTTTATGCTGGCCGGCTTTGGAGCTTACGTGCTGTCGGTGATGAATTTGGGTTACTATCTCAAGCAACAGGGTTGGGGTAGATTTATTCTCGCCACCGAGATGATTATTCACGCACTTTCGGCGATCGGCATTTATTTAGGGCGATTTATCCGCTTCAACAGTTGGGACATCCTGACTAACCCGGATGCGCTGGTTAACACCGTCATGAATGATTTGATTGGTAAGCGTCCGTTTGTAGTAATGGCTGCAACTTTTGTAGTAATTGCTGTTTTGTATTGGGTAATGAAGCAAGTGATTTTGGGGATTAGCCAGCGATTTTACAGCACTCAATCCGAGTCGGAGTCGATCGACCAAACCGCGACTTCTTCTGATTCCATCGATTTGAGATTCTAGAGATGCCCATTGAGAATTGACTTGTAGCTCCGTGAATCTGCCAGCTTGAACTAATAGCAGTTCAAAAAACCAATGCAACTCTAGGATAGCTGCTAAACCGCTATTGTATAAGTTATTCTCAATCGAAAAACGCCAAATAAAAAATGAAAATGCTATGAAATCCAATTTTTTGAGATCGAGTATTTAAGCCCGCAAGCAAGTATCCGTCTGTAGGTAAGATGAATTTCTGCGATCGGCTCCCAAATAAATTACTGCAGCCATCGGTAATAAAACTTGATATGTTATAACAGCCGAAGTAGTTTTGTAAAAAGCACAGATGAATCGATTTGACCGTCAGTTGTGGGAGCGGTTTATGGCGATCGCTCAGCCTTACTTTTATCCTTTAGAGCCTGGGGGCGGCAAAAGATTTTTAGGATTAGTCGCACTGCTGTTGATATTTCTCTTTGCTGCGATGTTTGTGGCTGTGAGCGCTTTATGTCTCGGAGGTGCTGCTCTTTTTCCAGATTTTGTCAATAGTATTGCGGCCGGCTTAGTTACTTTGTTGAAAGGAATTATTAATTCGCCCGCAATTGCGATCGTAGCTTTCATGCTAATTATTCCTTTCATTGCTTTTATCTGCTTCAAAAACAGATTGACAGCGCACTGGCAGCCCTGGGCTTTATTGACTTTGCTGCTATTTTTGTCCCTGTCAGTTAGCGGGCTGAATGTAATTATTAGTTATGTCGGTAACTTTTTTAACACAGCACTAGCTAAAAAAGACGAGCTCAATTACTGGAAGTATCTGTTTGTCTATGCAGGCGTTTTTGCACTCGGCACTCCTATTGTCGTAATTTACCGCTACATCCAAGATAAATTAAGTCTCTACTGGCGAGAGTGGATGACAAATAAGTTCCTCGATAAATATTTTCAGAATCGGGCTTATTATGAAATCAATTCTCACAAAGAAATCGACAATCCAGACCAGCGAATTTCCGAAGATATCAAATCATTTACCCGGACAAGTTTGTCATTCTTGCTGATAATCTTGGGTTCAATAGTTGACATTATATCTTTCACAGGTATCCTGTGGTCTATCTCCAAACAACTTTCGATATTCCTGATAGTTTATGCTATCTTGGGGACGGTCGCCACTCTGTTTTTTGGGCAAAGATTAGTACCTCTTAATTTTAACCAACTTAAAAAAGAAGCTAACTTCCGCTACGGACTGGTTCACATTCGCGACAATGCTGAATCTATTGCTTTTTACCGGGGAGAAGAACAGGAATCGACACAGATAAAGCAGCGGTTCGTGGAAGTATTCCGCAATTTTAATTTACTAATTGGCTGGCAGCGAAATCTGGATTATTTCACAACGGGATACGGATATGCTGTTGTGATTATTCCGGCTTTGTTTCTAGCTCCTGCTTACTTTGCCGACAAAACCGATACAATCCAGTTTGGAGATATCACGCAAGCAGGTTTTGCTTTCAGTCAGGTTTTAGCGGCTTTTTCGGTGATTGTAACTCAGATTGAACCGCTGAGTTCTTTTGCAGCTAGTATCAATCGTTTGACTGTATTTACAGATACTTTGGAAGCAGAAAAAGCGGTATCTCGTGCCGGAGAAACAACTATAGATTTAGTAGTTGATTCTCAGTTGACGCTGGAACACGTTACTTTAGATACCCCCAAACATCAAAAGACTTTGATTAGGGATTTGTCGGTAGCGGTGTCGCCGGGAGAAGGACTGTTAATTGTCGGTCAAAGCGGCGCAGGAAAGAGTTCTTTGGTGCGGGCTATTGCGGGTTTGTGGGACTCGGGCACGGGCCGTTTGGTGCGGCCGGAACTTGGGGAAATGTTGTTTTTGCCGCAGCGTCCTTATATGATTTTGGGCAGTTTGCGATCGCAACTTCTGTATCCCAACACCAGCAGCGAGGTTGATGAGGAAAAATTTCGCCGCGTTTTGGCATCAGTAAACTTAGCAGATTTACCCGACAGATTGGGCGGTTTTGAGGCGGATTTAGATTGGACGGAGATTTTGTCGCTGGGAGAACAGCAGCGTTTAGCTTTTGCCCGATTGTTGCTGACAGAACCGCGCTACGCTATTTTGGATGAGGCGACAAGTGCTTTGGATTTGAAGAACGAGCAACATTTATACGAGCAGTTGCAAGCAACTAAAACTACCTTTGTGAGTGTCGGCCACCGCTTGAGTTTGTTGAAATATCACCAGGAGGTTTTAGAACTTTTGGGCGATGGAAGTTGGCGCCTGGTTTCTGCTGAGGAATACCGCGATAGTGCGAGCGTGTTTGATTGATAGAGGGCTGCTAAAGATGATATTATGTCCGGTAAAAAAATAACGGTCTGGTTTGTAGTGAGGACTGAAGTTCCCATCCAATTTAAAAGCTGAATTCCTCACTACCAACCTGTTTGATAGCTGTTCTTCCCTAGGACATAATATTACTGATTGCATCAGGGTTGGGAGGTTTTCCGCAGTTGCATTGTTTTTTAAACTGGTACCAAAACCTAGAATTTGGGGAAAAATATCTCAAATTTTCCCAACAAAAGACAAGCAAACTGAACTTTAACCGATGCAATTGTTCGCCCGCGAGAAGTCACAGAATATAATAGAAGATAGATTTTTAGTAGAGGCGAGATTCCTACCTTGACTACTCCGATTCCTCAAAACTTTGTGCAAAATATCGCCAAACAGCTCGGTGTGACAGATGCCGAGTTAAAAACCGTGTTTATGGCTCTTGACGGTCAATCTACCGCTACTATCGCCAAAAAGCTCGGCATTAGCGACATCGCCGTTCGCAAAAGACTAGGCGAAGTTTACAAAAAGTTTCAGATTGGGGGGAACGGCCCAGGAAAATTGTCAGAATTGAGACATCAGTTACTGTTTTCATACCACGCAGAGCAGGGAGCAAGCGATTTTAGTCCCGGAGGTAAAGGATCTTTTTTCAAAATGCCGCTCCTCTCCGTTGGCGTAGCCTCTGTTGGGGCGGGCTTTCCTTCGGATCGCTTCGCTAACGCTAACGGGCGCAGACAAGAAGATTGGGGCCAAGCACCGGATGTTGCGGTTTTTTACGGACGCAGTGAAGAATTAACTGCGCTAAAACAGTCGATCGTATCGGATAATTGTCGCTTGGTAGCGCTGCTGGGTTTGGCCGGTAGCGGGAAAACAACTCTGTCGGTACAGTTGGCGAAACAGATACAGCATGAGTTTGATTTTGTGATTTGGCGATCGCTGCGATCGACACCAACACCATCCGAATTTCTAGACAGCTTAATTCAACTTTTTTATAACCCAAAAAAGCCCGATGTGCCGTTAGCCGCTCCATCGAAAAAGATCGATCTCAACGACAAAATTTCGTGCTTAATCGAGCATTTGCGAAAACAGCGCTGTCTGCTAATTGTAGACGATTTTGAAGCAGTCCTCCGACCCGAAGAACTAGCGGGACACTACCGCGAAGGCTGCCAAGGCTATCGAGATTTAATTGTGCGCCTCGGTCAAGTCAATCACCATAGCTGTTTAGTGCTAGTTAGTGCCGAAGAACCTACAGAACTAGCTTTGCTGGCGGGAGAAAAAGTGCGGTCTTTCAAACCCGCTATTTCTGAAGAAATAGCCAGAGAGATTTTCCAAGAAAAAGGCTTGTCAGCTCGCGATCGAGAGTGGGAAATTTTGTTAGCTCGCTACGGAGGAAATTTGTTAGCATTAAAAATTGTGGCAACCACAATTAATGATTTTTTTGATGGTAATGTTGTCAAATTTTTAGAAGCGACGGCGTTATTTATTGAAGAACACATCAGCAATTTGCTCGCGCAGCAATTCGATCGAATGTCGAATTCAGAACAAGAGATTGTCTGCTGGCTGGCTATTGCACAAAGTCCGATTTCCCTGACGACTTTGCGAGAAAAAATGTTAGTCAATTCCTCGCTTTCCGATTTGCTAAAAAATCTCGATTCTCTCAGCCGTCGCTTGCTGATTGAAAAAATCAGTGAGGGCGGAGAAACTGTTTTTAGGCTTCAGCCTTTAATTGTGAAATACGTCAGCGAAAGATTGGTTGAGCAGATTCGGGTGGAGGTTTTGGAAACAGTTAAAACGCAAGGAACAGAAAGAATGCGGCTGTTGAAAACTCACAATTTTAGCCAGAGTATTGCTCAAGAAAAAGCCGGTGAAGAATCTCGCAGTCGCTCAATTTTAGCATTAGTTAAAAATCGGCTGCAAGTGTTGTTTCTCAAAACTACAGGCTTTGAAGAACCGCTAAATATCCTGACGAAAGTTGTCTCGGGTTTGGAGGATAAATCGACGCTTGAGGTGGGATATGCGAAGGAGAATCTAGCGCAGATTATTTGGGAATTTCAGTAGACTTGAATTGCACCCAGGCCATCTCAAGACTTGAAATTAATCTGCGTTGAGCGCCGTCAATCTGCAATTTTCCAAGCGATCGTATCATGTTCCGTAGATTAATCACAAAAATGGTTCGCGCGTGCGTCAGTAAGTGTCCGCACGCGCGATCCGAACTGTGCGTTTAATCGAGTATTTGTGGGGTGCGGATACATCAAAAATTCCGTGCATTCCATCGACAATCTGACGTAGCGGATCTATGAAATTGTCGATTTTTTGTTATAAATTTTCGAGCACGACGCACCCTAGGCTTCCTTCTTTCTTCTTTTCACCCTGAGCGAAGCCGTTATAGCCTTCTTCCTGATAACGTTGGACGGAAAGCTCGGGGGGGGACAGCACTAATAACTAATGACTAGCCTTCGACTTCGCTCAGGCTAAAATAACCAATAACCAATAACCAATAACCAATAACCAATAACCAATAACCAATAACTAACAACTTTAACAAAAAAAAACGATCGCCCTTTCAAAAAAAGCGATCGCCCAATTTTCAGCAAAAACAGAATTCGATAAAATTATTTGACAATACCGAAAGCCGATGCAGATTCAGATCCAGTAATTTGGCCCAAAGCAGGCGCTGTTGGAGTCTGTACAATTTTGGGTGTCAAAAATCCCTTCGCATAAATCTGAGGATTTTCTTGAACGATTAGGGTGTAAGATTGGCGGACTTCAGCGTTTACCGCCACAGTCGTCGCATCGTAAACTTGCATCGCCATGTTGGGATAAAAACCAATTCCCACAATCGGTATCAAAAAGCAAAATGCGATCGCCACTTCCCGAGGTTTAGCATCAATAAACTGTGCATCACCAGGCAAAATACAACTATTACCGAAACAAACCGCTTCATCCAGATTCTCTCGCTGATTCCGCAAATCTAGATCCTCAAGGTCACAAGCCGCCAATGTTCCACAGTTGTAAAATAACTGTCGCAGCATCGAGAGCAAATAAATCGGTGTCAAAATCACTCCCACCGCCGCCAAAAACACGATCGCCGCGCGGAAAGAAGTGCCGTAAACATCGCTCGTTGCAACGCCTACAAAAACTGACAATTCGCTAGCAAAACCGCTCATACCGGGGAGTGCCAAAGAAGCCATTGCGCCTGCGGTAAACAAGGCAAAAACTTTCGGCATCACTTTCCCAATCTCGCCCATCTCGTCCATCACCATTGTATGGGTGCGATCGTAGGTAACGCCAGCCAGGAAAAACAATACTGAGGCGATCAAACCGTGGGAAATCATTTGCAGCAGCGCCCCGTTGATTCCCAAATCCGTGAAGGAAGCAATACCCAACAACACGAATCCCATGTGAGAAATCGACGAATTCGCAAGGCGGCGCTTCATGTTCGTTTGGCCGAAGGAATTCAGCGCGCCGTAGATAATGTTAACAACACCCAGCACCGCCATAATCGGTGCAAAGTAAATGTGTGCTTTCGGAAGAAGTTCCAAATTCAGGCGGATCAGTCCGTAGCCGCCCATTTTCAGCAACACGCCGGCCAGAATCATCGACACGGGAGAAGATGCTTCGCCGTGGGCATCAGGCAGCCATGTGTGAAAGGGGAAAATCGCCAGTTTTACGCCGAAGGCAATGAACAATCCGCCATAAAGCAGGATTTCTAAACCCAGCGGGTAGTCCTTCAAGCCGAGTTCTACCATGTCGAAGGTAACGTTTCCTCCGCCGTAAAATCCCATTGCTAAGGCAGCTATCAGAATAAAAATGGAAGCGCCGGCGGTGTAAATCAAGAATTTGGTAGCTGCGTAGCGACGGTTTTGTCCGCCCCAAATCGAGATTAGCAGGTACACCGGAATTAGTTCTAGTTCCCAGACAATGAACAGCAGCATGATGTCTTGGGCGACGAATACTCCGATTTGTGCCGAGTACATCACCAACATTAGGAAGTAGAACAATCGCGGCTTGCGATCGACCTCCCATGCAGCAAAAATAGATAGCGTCGTCACCAATCCCGCCAACAACACCAGCGGAACCGACAGCCCGTCAACCGAAACAGACCAGTTGAGCCCTAAAGAAGGAATCCAGGAATATTTCTCGACGATTTGGAAAGTAGAGATGCTCGGATCGTAGTGAGTCCAAAACACCCAGCACATCAATACAAAGTCTGCAATACCAACGCTCAGAGCATACCAGCGGACTGTTTTGCCGTCTGTATCCGGTAAAAAAGGGATGGCGACGGCAGCTATGAGGGGTAGGATGACAATTGCGGTCAGCCAAGGAAATTGATCCGCTATCATGATAGTGAGAATAAATACTTAGTTGGAATTTACGACAATTATAATACTAAATTTAAGTAAAACTTAACATTTGTAAATATTTTTTTTGATAAATACCGCAGCGGCTAGCAAAAGCATAGATTGCGGCAAATGTCAAGAGTTTGTTGCAGTTATTTTATTCAGCAGTTTTTAGCCGGACTCAAACATTTTCTAGCTCCTAAAGTGGCTCTAAACCTCTCTGGACAAGGCTTGTGAAGTCGGAAACCAAAAAATGACAGTAATGCGGCGGCGAGCATCTGTGTCTTGTATTTCTAGCATCGCCCAGCCCAAAAAATCCTTTTTACAAAACACAGATACTCCTGCTTACGGTTTCGGGCAAGTCTTATTGGTGAAATCACAGCTATAAATATACGGTTTTTGCCAGCTCAGAGGAATTTCTAATAAATCCCTGGTTCCCGTCATTCCCTGTCCCAGAAACAGCAGCACAGCGATCGAATTCAAGATGACATGGACAGTGCGCCACCGATTCGATCGATCTTTGTAAATATCTTCAACAATCGCCAGCGAAAACACCATCAGCAGCGCAGCGGTGATGCCAATGTAGTAGTGAGACCAATACCATTCATTAGTCCGCCGATAAACGCCATCTTGAGTGCCAAGAATCACCAAACCAGCACCAGTCAAAGTCGCAAATATGCCGCGCCACAAAGCAGGCGTAGCTCGATAGAGCATCACCAAAGAAGCAATAGTCGCCACAAACATCAGCACAATGAAAACGACTTGAAACGAGTTTTTGCTCCAAATTTGTTCGGTCAAAATATGCTCAAAAATCGCGTAGCCTAAACCCAACAACGTCACTCCTACCACCGAACCAGACAGAATTCGACCTGCTTTCAGGTGTTCTGAACCGACTACTGGGGGAATTTTGCTCTTTTCCCCGGATGCAACTTGCTTGCGGCGCTGCATCGTTTGCCAAGCCATATTCAGCACCACACCAAGCATCGGAAAAACGATCGCTACAGCTAAAATCGGATGCAGCAAAGCCAGAAAATCTTTAAGTTCCATACAATACCCTTTCGTTTTTCAATTCGATTGAACCTCACATCTTGCGCCCATCTCAAATCAGGCTTTTTCTTTGGTAAGAGCAGGTTTATTCAACCTCTCTGTAACTTTCTGTGACTGTTGGCGAAGCGAGCCCCTACAGGACGCTCGTGTTGCAATATCTCAGTTTAACTAAACTTTTGATACCTTCACGCAATCGATCGCGCGATCGAACAACACACAAGGCTTCAACCAAATCCCAAATAGTAGCAAAAGAGACAATAACTCGCCGGAGCGCCAGGGCGTTTCCATTTACAAACGAATACCAGAAATATTATGGTACAAAATGTGAGTTTGAATCAAGTATGATAGCTCCAAAAAGATTTCTGAGTACCCCTGCGTCAGCTTTAATTAAGCTTAACGTAACAATTCTTTGTTATTCAGAATAGTAGGCCAATTTTTGTTTGCTAAAGCAATATGACCGGGGATATCACCCATCCACTGTGCTTGTACTTTCTTGTCGTAGTTGAGATAAAGCTTCCCATTAACAATTTTCCAGGCATCAGGTTGGGTAGCAACAAGATTTCCTTCACTGGCAGCCTGGGCGCAATATCCACCGTATTCAGGAGCATACTTTTGAGGATTTTTAGCAAACATATCGCGGTTTGCTGCACTAGCAAACATCCAAGTTGTGCCACCCCAATTATGTTTGAATTGGCTAACTCCCATCACTAATTTGCTTTGGGTAAAATAGGCTACGACATCCTGACCATCAAGAGCCATACCATTTTCGGTGTAATACTTAGGATGAACGGTTGTTGTGCTGTTTTTACCAGCACAAGGATTGGCTTTACCAGCGCAAGGATTGGCTTTACCAGCACAAGGATTGGCTTTACCAGCACAAGGATTGGCTTTACCAGCACAAGGATTGGCTTTACCCGCACAAGGATTGGATTCTGCAATCTTGAATGAAACGGTTGTAGAGTTCGAGTTTGTGGCAGCCTTGAAGTTGGCGTAGCTAACATTAGCTGTTGCCAAACCTAGAATAGTGGCAATCGCGATCGTGGTAAAGTATTTTACTTTCATGTGTTTAATTTTCCGATAAATTGTTAGCAGTTCCACGCCATATATTTGCTTGAGAATTCTTACTCTTTGGCAAATCGGCTGGCTTTTTGTTGTCCTCGACGCACTTCCGATCAAAGAAACCGGGTTTTTACTTGATTTGTGGGTGACAGTAAATGATTCTTGGTAAAAAAACCGGTTTCTGGCCACCCGTGCGTCAGTCCTAATGGTGTTGTCCTCAAGACTTGAGGTTATTTACATTAACACTCAAGAAAATGAGTGCTAGATGAGGAAGAGATGGATGGGAGATAAAACTCTGAATGTTTTATAGCAATCCTAAATCATTATCACGTGCGGCGAACATAAATGTGATTTCCCCAAAATCCATCTGTAGGGACACGGCAGTGCCGTGTCCGGGAGACGGCAATGCCGTGTCCCTACAGACAATCATTTAGGATTGCTATATCTCTCCGTTTCTTCAGCAAAAATTCATCTAAGAATTAGGAACGCATCATCTAGTTGCCAGGAATATCTTATAGACTGGAGATTAACCCTGACTATCTTTTAGTAGTTCAGTAATTTAATGGCGAGTTGAGAAATGATCGCAGGAAAAGACTGGTTAGTGACGGATGATGGACAGTACCGGGTTGGTGAGGCTATCAGTCAAACACAAAATTTGACCCATCCCTACCGACTTTACCGCTTTTTAACTGACTTGGAAGATGTATTAGAACAAATTAGTGATGATTATTTACGACTCCAGGCAATTTGTCCCCTTGTTCGCAGGTTGCTAGATGGTTCTTCTTGGCTTCAAATTGCTCTTTTAGAGCCTGACTCTGAGACAGGATGGGCGGTACAAACACTTTATGATGAACCATTTTTTTCTCTAACGGTGCAGTTGGTGGCTTGGGCTCCGGGGGCTGTTTCTCCGATTCACAATCATGCTAGTTGGGGGCTGGTAGCGCTACTTAGCGGACAGGAAAAAAATACTTTTTGGCGGCGATCGCCAAATGCTAAATTTCCCAATAAAATCAAAACAGCGGGCGATATTTTGCTTGCATCTGGTGACATTTTGTGCTTTATGCCCGATGCAATTCATCATGTGGAGGCGATCGGAGATGAACCAACAATTAGTTTTAATATTTATGGTGAAACAGATTACGATCGACGCTTTGAGTTTAACCAAATTCAAGGCACTGCAGAAAATTTTTAAGCGAGCATTCTGATTGGAAAGTGGAAATTGGGAATTAGGAATTGGGAATTGGTAAATTGAATGAAGCATATAACCAAATTTAGAGCTGCTATTAATCATTTTACTGGTAAGCGAATTTCTACTTCTTCGCTTCAGTTTCGCCTGACGCTGGAATTGCTGTTACTCTCGATTTTAGGACTTGGCAGCGTGGCATTTTGGTCTGGCTGGCAAAGGTCGCAAAATCTGGTCGGTGCCCACAAACAAACGCTGGAATATATTGGAATGCGTTTTCCCGAACAGGTTGAACTTTATAGTGAAATGGGTTCCCTAGAAATTGGTTTAACCCGCAGCGTTCATAAAGCTTCTACAGGAGGAATCATGGTGTGGGTGAAGCGAAATGACGGGATGCTGTTGGTAAATTCACCTGATATGGATCTGCAATCTTCTAAGATTAGGAAGATGCTTTCGTTGACGGAAGTACCCGCTGAGCCGACTTTTGTGCGGGTGGAAGATCGCTACATGGTGATCTGTAGCACGACTCTGAGAATCAAAAATCAGTTGCTGGGTACGGTATATTTTTCTCAAGATATCACTGACGAGCAACGTCAATTAAATGATGGGATTCGGAGTTTAATTGTTGTCAGTATTGTGGTAATTTTGGTGTTAATGTTGGCGATCGCCAGTCGGATTCGCCATGCTCTGGGCCCCTTGGAACACATGAGTCAAGTGGCTAGCACTTTGTCTGCTGATAATTTGCAGGCGGCAAAACTTCAACTTGATGAGGCTCCTGATGAGATTTTAGGACTTGCACAAACTTTTAATGAAATGTTGTTTAGATTGTCGGGTTCCTGGGAGCAACAACGCCAATTTGTCGGTAATGTTTCTCACGAATTACGCACTCCCCTGACGGTTGTAGTCGGTTATTTACAAAGTTTGCTGCGGCGCAGCACTAATTTAAGTGACTACCAGCAGCAAGCACTGGAAACAGCGGTTGGCGAAACTGAACGCACGATTCGGATGTTAGAAGATTTGCTCGATTTGGCACGGGCTGATAGTGGCAATTTGCACTTTCGCTTGCATCCGGTAATCCTGAATACTCTGGTGGCTGAGGTGGTTGAAATGAGTCAAAAAGTTAGCAATCGAAAAATTATTTTGGTTTCCAATGATGAAGATATTGTAGCCTGTGCGGATCAAGCTCGTTTACAACAAGTTTTAATTAATTTGCTTGACAATGCAATTAAGTATTCTGATTCGGAACAACCTGTGGAGTTAGTCTTAGAAAAGAGGGAAGAGCAGGTGATGATTCATGTGGGCGATCGCGGAATTGGTATTTCTCTCCCCCATCAAAACCGGATTTTTGAGCGGTTTTACCGGGTGGATGAGTCAATGACTCGCTCTAGAGACGGTACAGGGTTGGGATTGGCGATCGCCAAAAGCCTGATCGAAGGTATGGAAGGACGTATCACGCTGCGATCGAAACCGGGAGAAGGTAGTATTTTTACTATCACCTTACCTATCTGGAAAGTGTAATTATGGGCGATCGCATTCTCCTGGTTGAAGATGACCCTAAGCTGGCGAAGTTCATCGAATCTGAACTTACTCTAGAAGGCTATCACGTCACTGTCGCGGGCAATGGATTGGATGGATTGACGATCGCCCGCACGGCCCAACCGGATTTATTGATTTTAGATTGGATGCTTCCGGGTATCTCTGGATTGGATATTTGTTTGAGGTTGCGATCGACTGGCGTGCAAGTACCAATAATTATGTTAACAGCAAAAGATGAAGTACCCGATCGCGTAACGGGATTAAATGCTGGCGCTGATGATTATGTGACTAAACCTTTCAGTATCGAAGAACTTCTAGCGAGGGTAAAAGCGCGTCTGCGTCGCCTCCAACCAAATGACCCAGATAGCTTAGAATTTGAAGACCTAATCTTAAATTGTTTAACCCGCGAAGTTTATCGAGAAAATAAACTAATTGAACTCACGGCTAAAGAGTTTGATTTGTTAGAATTTTTGCTGCGAAATCCCCGTCAAGTCATTACGCGCGATCGGATTTTAGAAAAAGTTTGGGGTTACGATTTTATGGGCGAATCAAATATTATTGAAGTGTATGTTCGGGCGTTACGGATCAAGTTAGAAGCAAGTAACTCAAAACGGCTCCTGCATACGGTTCGGGGAGTTGGCTACGTGTTGCGAGAGCAAAAGTAATATTACAACCTATTCTAGGTTTATGAAGTACACACTCCTAACCGGGTTTTTATCTAAATTATATCAAATCCTCTCTTCATCGGAATAGTAAATTCACTGTTGACTGTTGACTGTTAACAGTTAAAATCATGAGGAGTGCAACCGGAATTGGTATTAAAGGTCTAGATGCAGTATTTTTGCCAAAAAACCCGGTTTCTCACCACTGGTGCGTAAGTCCTATCTATGCCTGCACTCTCTGCGATCGATCGTAAAAAAAATTGTTCGCAAACAAAATATAATTGCCATAGCTGGCGTTAAAAATAAAAAAACCAGACTTTTCCCCCAAAGGCTGAGCCAAAAGACGACTCAGGGTAATATTGATGTTAACCTGTCCCTACCCGAGATCGAACTGTTTCATGATACCCGATGCCTCTGCCGGAGCCGCTGCTGCTGCTCAATCAACACCCGAAATCAGCTTAGATTTGCAAGTCCGACTCAAGACTGAAGACGGACAGCTATTGTTGCTGCTTCCTCCAGAAACCAACACCGAAGCCGCAACTGGTGCGGCTTCGACTTGGACTGAACTTTGCCAGCAGCTAAAAGTTAGGCTGAATGCAGGAGAACGCTTTTGGCAGCCAAATGCAGAAGTAAAATTGATGGGGAGCGATCGACTTTTAGATATCCGCCAACTGCAAGAAATCGCCGATGCCCTATCGGAAGTGGAACTGCAACTCAAACGAGTCTACACCAGCCGCCGTCAAACCGCCGTTGCTGCAGCTACTGCAGGCTATTGTGTAGAACAGCAGCCTCCGGTTTCTTCTCTGAGTCAAACGGTGGCCGAAAAACCGCAATCGCTGGCGGAACCTTTATATTTGCAGATGACAGTGCGATCGGGCGTAGAAATTCGCCATCCAGGGACGATCGTACTTTTGGGAGATGTAAATCCCGGTGGCTCAGTCATCGCCGGAGGAGATATCCTAGTTTGGGGGCGTTTGCGGGGCGTAGTGCACGCCGGTGCCGGTGGCAATACCAAAAGCGTGATTATGACCTTGCAGATGGAACCGATGGTGATTAGGATTGCTAAGTATGTGGCCAGAGGCCCTGAAACCTCACCCGCTCAGTTTTTCCCGGAAGTCGCCTATGTGACACCTCAAGGGATTCGGATCGGTAGAGCCTCGGATTTTGACAAATCGCAGTTAATTGGGGGTGATTAGTTATTGGTTATTGGTTATTGGTTATTGGTCATTGGTTATTGGTCATTAGTCATTGGTTATTGGTTATTGGTTATTAGTTATTAGTTATTGGTTATTGGTTATTGGTTATTGGTTATTGGTTATTAGTT
>NZ_JAUBTN010000050.1:0-7304 GCF_036705055.1 Microcoleus sp. CZ3-B2
CCCCTCTCCCCCTCTCCCCCTCTCCCTCTCTCCCTCTCTCCCCATCTCCCTTTTCTATCCGATGCGTCTTGTTTAAAAAAAGAACATCTGTTCTAATTAAGTTATATTCATAAAAATACTATTTCCTAAAAATTATTGTATCCTAGAGGGTTGCGCCGAAAATTTCACCGGAAACCGCAAATATAAAGTACGCAAAAATATTTGAGTGAGTTAAACTAATTTTAGGAAAAATTTAAAGCTTTACTTGCAAGCGATCGCAAAATACCCATGCAGGAAGTTATCAACTCGTTACAGTCTTTTTTCTCTAACTCTGTTGATGCTTTCCTAGAGTGCGATCGACAGCAAAACTACCTATACATCAATCCCGTTGCTGCTGCTTGGATGGGATTGGAGCCTGCTGAAATAGTCAACAAAACTAACCAAGAATTATTGCAATTATATCCCAATAATTCTGCTCTCAAAAACATAATCTCGCAGATTGATTCCTGCCTGCAACAAGTATTTATAACAGGGGAAAAAAAGCTGGCAATTCACGAGGTGAGGGCGGCAGACGGCGGGATTAAAATTTACGAAACTGCTTACACGCCAGCGGTGGATGCCTCTAGCAACCAGATGCGGGTTTTGGGTGTCGGTAGGGATATCACCAGGCACTACCGCTGGCAGCAAGAGAAAACTCAGCAGTTGCGCCGATCGAATCATTTACTGTGGTTGAATGCAGCTAACAGTCCCCTGGCAATGGTAGGCTGGGATGAAAATTTCCGAATCGTTCAGTGGTCAAAACGCGCCCAAGAAATCTTTGGCTGGACATCGGATGATATGATGGGCAAGCATTTCGGCGATTTGGATTTGGTTTGCGAAGAAGAAAGAGAGGCTGTAAGCGCGATCGAACTAGAACTAGCCTCCGGGAATGGCAATATTTCCATCAATCAAAATAAAACTAAAAGCGGACAAGTTATTTGGTGTCGCTGGTTCAACTCAATTATTCGCAGCGGCGACTCTTTTACCGTACTTTCTTTGGTGGAAGACATCACAGATCGCAAACGATTGGAAGCAGAAAAAGCCCAAGCTTCTCGCCTCACAGCAATGGTAGCCGATGTTGGTATTGCCCTCACCAAACACCCTCAAGATATCCTGCTTCCCTGCTGCGACGCAATGGTGCGAAATATTGATGTCGCCTCCGCTGAAATTTGGACTTTAAACTCTCAATCCAATATTTGGGAGTTGCAAGCAGCCTCGGGACTCTACAGCCGCACAGGCGATCGGGCTAGCTTTATTGCAAGTAAGGTTAACTCGATCGCCCAACAGCAAAAACCGCAATTTGACTGCGGATTTGAACTGAAGAATTTTGGACTTCCAGAAGAAGAATCCGAAGCAACAGGGTTATGCAGTTCCGAATTAGCAATTATCAACAGCCGCCAAAATCCGGCAAATTGCCAAATTCCCCAGCAGATTTTTACCTTCGCCGGCTACCCCTTAATAGTCGAAGAAAGGCTGGTGGGAGTCATGGTAATTATCAGTTTCAAGCCGCTGACAGCACCATTTCAAGAAACTTTAGCATCCGTTGCCGATGTCATAGCTTTAGGCATCGAACGCAAGCGCGCAGAAGCTGAATTAAAATCCGCTAAAGGGTTCCTCAATTCCGTAGTAGAAAATCTGCCCGTGGGAGTTTTTGCTAAAGATGCTTCTTCGCTAAAATTTGTGCTGTGGAATAAGGCCGGGGAAGCGATCGCAGGTGTTACCTCTCAAGAGGCGATCGGCAAAAATGACTACGATATTTATCCCAAAGAACAAGCTGATGTTTTCACCGCTCAAGATAGGGAAATATTGACAGCTCATCGCAACCAATCTACTGTTAAAGAAATAGCCGAAGAGCCGATCCAAACTCGCCACAAAGGTATGAGAATACTGCACACCCGCAAAGTGCCAATTCTCGACGCTCAGGGGCATCCTCAGTACGTGTTGGGTATTACAGAAGATATTACCGAACGCAGGCAGGTAGACGAAAGCGTGCGCCTCTACGACCAAATAGTGGAGAATATGCAGATTGGTTTGTACGTCTACCATTTGGAAGATCTAGACGATGATAGTACGTTAAGGGCGATCGCCTCCAATCCCGCTGCTACCAGGTTTACTGGGTTAGAAATGGCCGACGTTTTGGGCATGACAATTGACGAAATTTTTCCTCATTTGCGATCGAAAAATATTCCCCAAGCATTTGCTTCGGTAATTATCGGCCAAAAAGCCGTAGAAGTTGAAGATATTGACTGCGATGAATCCGGCAAAATAACTCGCGCTTTTTCTATCAAAGCTTTTCCATTACCTAACAACTGCGTCGGCGTTGCTTTTGAAAATATTACAACTCGCAAGTGCCTGGAATTAGAACTACAAATAGCTTTAACACAAACTGAACGTTCCGAAGAACTGCTTCGCACAGTAATAGACACAACCAGCGACTGGATTTTTGCCAAAGACAAACAATTTAACTATATTTTGGTCAACAAAAGTTTAGCTCAATCTATCGGTAAAACAGTCGAAGAAATTATTGGAAAATCTGATTTAGATTTAGGATTCTCAGAAGAGCTAGTATTTGGGAATCCCGCACAAAATATCCGAGGATTCCGCACAGACGACTCTGCTGCACTAGCTGGTGAAATCATCCACAATCCCTGCGATGCGGCAACTGTTGCTGATGGTTCAGTACATATTTTAGACACCCAAAAAGTCCCTCTGCGCGACGCAGAAGGTAATATATTTGCAGTTCTAGGTTTCACTCACGACATTACAGAACGCTATGAATCGGAAGCAGCTTTGCGTAGAAGTGAATCAAGATTTCGATCTTTAGTAGCTAATATTCCCGGAGTTGTTTATCGCTGGGAATGCGATTTTTCTACAAGTTTTATTAGCGATGCCGTTTACTTGCTTTCGGGCTACCCGGCTGCGGATTTTCTTTTGCCTTTGGAGATGGGAAGCCGGACTTTTGCTAGTATTATTTACCCGGAAGATTTGGCAAAAGTAGAAGCAACAATTTGGCAATCAATAGAAAGCAAACAGTCTTATAATTTGGAATACCGCTTGTTAGCAGCAGATGGCACCGTTAAATGGGTGTGGGATAAAGGTTCTCCCGTGTTCGACGCAGATGGGAGCGTTTTCTGTTTGGACGGGGTGATTTTGGATATTAGCGATCGCTATTACGCCCAAGAAGCATTGCGCCAAAAAACTTCCGAGTTAGAAGCTGTTTTTCTGGCCCTGCCCGATTTGTATTTCCGCCTCAATACTGACGGCATTATTTTGGATTACTTATCAGGAAATTCAGCGGATTTCTACCTGAATTCTGAGTATTTTATGGGCAAACGAATGGCAGATATATTACCTGCAACCGTCGCCAGCCAGTTCAATCTGGCAATGTTTCAAATTTCCGAAAACGGAACACCGATTGATCTAGAGTATTCCCTACCCAGGCCGGCAGGAGAAGAAACTTATGAAGCTAGATTGCTACCTCTTAACTCTAATCAGGCGATCGTTATTGCCCGCAATATTACTAAGCGCAAACAAGCCGAATCTCAATTAAAAGATAAAAATGCCCAATTAGAGCAAACATTGAAACAATTAGGAAAAACTCAAGCTCAACTAATTCATGCGGAAAAAATGTCTAGTTTGGGACAGCTAGTCGCGGGAATTGCTCACGAAATTAATAATCCTGTCAGTTTTATTTACGGCAATATTATTCACGCGAGCCTGTATGCGAATAATTTGCTACAATTGTGTACTTTGTATCAAGAACATTACCCGGAACCTGTTGCTGCGATCGCAAATCTTGCTGAAGAAATAGAAATCGAATTTATGAAAGAGGATTTTCCGCACCTGTTGACTTCTATTCAAACTGGAGCCGATCGCATTCGTGAAATTGTTCTGTCTTTACGCAACTTTGCCCGCCTGGAAGAATCCGATATTAAGCGTGTTGATATTCACGAAGGAATTGACAGCGCGCTATTAATTTTGCAACACAAATTCAAAGAAAATGGTAGAAATCGCCCGATTGAAATAATTAAAGAATATGGGACGCTGCCCCAAGTAGAATGCTACGCTGGACAGTTAAATCAAGTGTTTATGAATATATTAAGTAATGCCATTGATGCTTTGGCAAGTGTGAGAAATAGAAAGTGGGAATTGCCTAGTCCAACGGATGCCCAACGGCAAAATTCTACGAGTTTACCTTTGGGTTGTGACGCATTACCTTCGATTCGGATTCGCACGGAGGTTTTGGAGAACAATTGGGTGGCGATCGCCATTTCAGATAACGGCGCGGGAATGGCAGAGTCTGTAAAATCTCGGATATTTGACCCGTTTTTTACGAATAAACCAGTAGGTAAGGGTACTGGTTTGGGATTGTCTATCTCTTATCAGATTGTGGTGGAAAGACACAGGGGCGCGCTGCGCTGCATTTCGGCGCCTGGTGAGGGAACTGAATTTGCGATCGAGATTCCCATGCGGCAAAGATAATTAGTTATTGGTTATTGGTTGTTGGTTGTTAGTTGTTATTGGTTAGTTGTTATTGGTTAGTTGTTATTGGTTGTTGGTTGTTATTGGTTAGTTGTTAGTGGTTGTTGGTTGTTGATAGTTATACGTAAAAAGTGATAATCTAATTGAAGCTTCTAAAACTCAGGAATATTAACATGGCATACAAAGGCATAAAAAATACTTCGAGTGTATTTCAAAAACCAATTAAAGATGATGATGATGATTCCTACGTTGATTATTTTTATGACGATCCGGGGGCGCTGCCGGGAACTCTAGACTTAGAACCGGATGCGCCGCCTCCAGACATTGTATTAATTGACTATTGCGAAACCAAAGCTACTCGCCCCAAAAAATTGTTAAATCCTCAAGAAGCTGCTGCCTATTTAGATACAAAATCTGTTTCTTGGGTTGATATGTTGGGATTGGGCAATAAAGAAACTTGGCGACAAATGAGCGATGTTTTTAATTTGCACGTAATGGCTCAGGAAGATGTAGTAAATATTCCCCAACGCCCGAAAGTTGTAGACTATGAAGAACACCTTTTAATTATTGCCTGGATGGTGATGATTAAGCCTAATTCAGATAATTTTCACAAAGAACAAGTTAGTTTCATTTTGGGCAAACATTACCTGCTAAGTGTTCAGGAAGAACCGGACTATGATTGTTTCGATCCGGTGCGCGAGCGAATTCGCAAAGGACAAGGAGCTATTCGCAAGCACGGAGCTGATTATCTTGCTTATACTCTGTTGGATTCGATTATAGATGGATTTTTCCCTGTATTAGAACTTTACGGAGAGCGGATTGAAGAATTAGAGGATGAAGTGGTGGTGAACCCCAATCGCAAAACCCTGGAAAAAATCTATAAAATTCGGCGAGAATTGCTGACGCTGCGCCGCGCCATTTGGCCGCAGCGGGATGCAATTAATGTTTTGATTCGAGATAGCAGCGATTTGATTACTCCAGAGGTGCGAATTTACTTGCGTGACTGTTACGATCACACGGTGCAGGTGATGGATATGGTGGAAACCTATCGAGAGTTATCGTCGGGTTTGATGGATGTTTATCTGTCTTCGGTTGGCAATAAGATGAATGAAATCATGAAATTGCTAACGGTGATTTCGAGTATTTTTATTCCGTTAACTTTTGTGGCGGGAGTATACGGGATGAATTTCAATACAGAAAAATCGCCTTTGAATATGCCGGAACTGAACTGGTATTTTGGCTATCCGCTTTGTTGGGCGTTGATGGTGGCGATCGCGTCTAGTTTAGTTTTCTTCTTTTGGCGGCGCGGCTGGTTTGAAAATTTTTCTACTATTAAAGATGATTGAAATCTAAAATCCTCAATTGATTGACGAACGATCGCGTACAATAAGTCTGGGGAAAAAAGTAGGCGCAGGCGGTTGCGGATTGGCGAAAGCTGGTCTGAGGAAAGTCCGGGCTCCCGAAAAACCAAACTTGCTGGGTAACGCCCAGTGCGAGCGATCGTGAGGATAGTGCCACAGAAAGATACCGCCCCCCGATTTGAGATTGGAGATTAGAGATTGGAGATTGCATCAAAAATCGATCGTCAAAAATTGCAAGTTGTTAGGGGGTAAGGGTGCAAAGGTGCGGTAAGAGCGCACCAGCAGCATCGAGAGGTGCTGGCTAGGTAAACCCCGGTTGGGAGCAAGGTCGGAGGGACTATGGTTGGTTTTTTACCAGTTCCGTTTTTTGGTACCGCTTGAGGCGTTTGGTAACAAACGTCCCAGATAGATAACTGCCATCGAAAAGTGCTTGCATTTGAGAGAACAGAACCCGGCTTATGTCCGACTTTTTTCCCTCCAAAAATCCCAGAGTGGGAGAGTGGGAGAATTTTTATATATTATTTTTAGAATCAAGTGAGATATAGCAATTCGATCGCGTTGTGAGGATATGCGGGCTGCTTCCTGTGCCCGCGAGGCTTATGCGCGACAGATAGCCTCATGTTACCGAGACTCGGCTATAGATTTCCAATTCCCAATTCCCAATTCCCAATTCCCAATTCCCAATTCCCAATTCCCTGTTTGCCCAATTCGCTATGAATATGCTTTATCCTGGTCGCCAAAAGCAACTTGAAACATTAATTGAAAAGTTGGGACTGTCGAAGGATGCTTCGATCAAATGGCATCTCGTCGATTTAGCTTTGACTCATGCGAGTGCGTCTGCTAAGGCAAATTACGAGCAGCTAGAGTTTGTCGGCGATGCTGTGGTGCGGCTGGCTGCGTCTGAATTGTTGTTTGAGATTTATCCTGACTGTACGGTGGGGGAATTTGCTGCCATTCGATCGATCTTGGTGAGCGATCGCATTCTTGCTAAAATCGCTGAAAGTTACGGGTTCGATCGCTATTTAATTGTTTCCAGCAGCGCCGCCGCCGACAAAACAGGTGCTGTTCCCAGACTGGCCGATTCTTTGGAAGCCTTACTCGCCGCGCTTTATTTGAGCGCCCAGACGTTAGAATTAATTCGCCCTTGGTTAGACGGTCACTTTCAACGCCTAGCGGCGGAGATTCGCAGCGATCCGGCCAGGCAAAATTACAAAGCTGCTCTCCAAGAGTTGACTCAAGGCAAATATAAAACTTTGCCCAAGTATACCGTGGAAGAAACCGGAACTGTCCAGGGCGGCGAGGATCGTTTTACGGCAAAAGTTAGCATTCAGGGAGAGTTGGTAGCAGAGGGAAAAGGTCGATCGATCAAAGCTGCCGAACAAGCTGCGGCTCGCTCCGCTTTCAATAAATTAGTTAGTTGTTAGTTGTTAGTTGTTAGTTGTT